>JAKPOE010000245.1 GCA_029548025.1 Spirochaetota bacterium | reverse complement strand
AAGTTATTACACCCCGCGCGAAATAGTTGATTATATGGTTGATGAATCGCTTAAAAACTATTTGTGTGAGAAAACAAAACTATCCAGAGATATCATTGAAGAATTATTGAAACATGAAAATTTTGAAGCTGCTGCTAACCTTAATGAACATGATAAAGAAGCGATCATAGATGCCATAGACAAAATTAAAGTAATAGATCCGGCATGCGGAAGCGGTGCCTTCCCTATGGGTATACTGCACAAATTGCAGGTAATTCTGGAGAATGTTGATCCACAGTCAAAAATATGGTTTAAAAAAAAGATTGGGCAAATTGTTGACCCGCTTTTGCAGAAGGAATTGCAAATAAAATTGGAGGAAGAAAATTGGGATTACATTCACAAATTAGGGTTAATACAACATTCCATATATGGCGTTGATATACAGCCCATTGCAGTTGAAATATCAAAACTACGGTTTTTCCTTTCCCTTATTGTAGATGAAAAGATTGATGATGAAAAACAAAACAGGGGAATAATACCATTGCCAAATCTTGAGTTTAAATTTGTAGCGGCAAATACGTTGATTGGGTTAGAAATATTCCCTACTATAATGAATTTAAGAAGTAATAATGATGGAATTGATATAAATTTAGATAAATTAATCGAAGAATTACGAAAGCTACGTAAAGAATATTTTAACTCCATAGAAAATAAACTTGAATTACAAAAGAAATTTGTTGAACTACAGAAACAAATATTTGAAAGAAGCTTAAACTGGCAAAAAGATATTGGTCAACAAATTCAATTATCAATGTGGGAGCCTTTTAAATTTTATTCAAGCAACTGGTTTGACCCCGAATGGATGTTTGGCGTAACCGATGGCTTTGATATAGTTATTGGAAATCCGCCGTATGGCATTAAAATGGATAATATTGATAATCTTATAAAAACCTATAAACATTTTGACAGGCAAAAAAATTCCGCTTCATTTTTTATAGAACTTGGTAGTTTATTATCCAACTCTAAAGGAATAATTGCTTATATTATACCTAAATCCTTGTCTTTTTCTGAAGGCTGGAAAAAAACAAGAGAACTAGTTACGCATAAAAATAGATTGATATCAGTTATTGATGTATCTAAAGCATTTGAAGATGTAAAATTAGAACAGATAATTATTTGCTTTTCAAAAAAAACTATAATTGGTAAATATCAATTTAATGTCGGTGAGAGGTGGAGTGGTGAAATAAAAGTAAGTGATAAAATCAGTAAAAGTATGATAGATCAACTTGATATTTTGCCAATATATATTAACAAAAGAAAACAAAGTATTTTAAGTAAATTGCAACAGGGGAGTATATTACTTTCTGAAATATCAAAAACATTCAGAGGATTACCATTCCAAAGTAAGTTGTCAAACTCAGGCCAGCCAATTTTAAGAGGCAAAAACATAGGCAAATATAAAATCTATGGGAGCATTGATAAAATTTCCTTACCTCAAGAAATATTAGATAGTGCAAAAGTGATAGAGATTTTAAAACCTAAAATCATCTCTCAAAATATTGTTACTCATGTTATGAATCCATATGATAGGATAATGGTTATAGCAACGATTGATACAGAAGGATTTTTAACCCTTGATACAGTGATGAATACATATTTAACAACAGATAGATTTACGCTACAATATGTGCTTGCAATACTTAATTCACAACTTGCCTCTTGGTTTTATTGTTGGTTTGTTTATAACAAAGCGATAATGACAATGCATTTTGATAAATATTATATGGGAAAACTTCCCATAAAAGATGTTGATTTAAAAACCCAGCAGTGTTTAATCAATCTTATTGACCAAATCCTCACCGCCAAAAAACAAAACCCAAGCGCCGATACAACCCGGTGGGAACGGGAAATAGATACACTGGTTTACAAGTTGTATGATTTAACGGATGAAGAGATACAGGTGGTGGAAGGAAATGTAACATAAAAAAATATAATAACAAATACAATTATGAATCCGCACAATCACCACCGCCGTTCAATCCGTTTGCGGGGATACGATTACACCCAACCCGGTGCATATTTTATAACCATGTGCACCCACAACCGGGAATGTTTATTTGGTGACATTGCAAATGGCGAAATGGTGTTAAATGAATGGGGGAAAATGGTATGGGATGAATGGTTTAAATCCCAATCAATACGAAATGAAATTACATTATATGATAATGAATTTGCCGTAATGCCCAATCATATCCACGGGATTGTGTGGATTGTAAATACCGACAATATTGGGGTGAATGATGTAGGGGCGAACGGCCGTTCGCCCCTACAATTGCCGATGACGCAACCCATTGGATCCCCAAAACGTTCATTGTCGTCATTTGTTGCGGGGTTTAAATCCGCCGTAACCAAACAAATCAATCAATTGCGCCAAACACCCGGTATGCCCGTCTGGCAACGCAATTATTATGAACACATCATCCGTAACAACAATGAATTACATCGCATCCAACAATATATTATAAACAACCCTAAAAATTGGGAACTGGATGAAAATTATCACATATAATCACCGCCGTTCCATCCGTTTACCGGGATGTGATTATACACAACCCGGTGCATATTTTATAACCATTTGTACCCTCAACCGGGAATGTTTGTTTGGTGACATTGCAAATGGCGAAATGGTGTTAAATGAAATGGGGAAAATTGCACACCAATATTGGTTGGATATTCTCAATAGTACGCATAAAAAAATATCGCAATAAAAAATAAAAAAAATTTCACCAGGGACATTATATGTCATTCACCAGGAAGTATATTCCCTATATAATGAAGGAAAAAATAGTCTAATATACACAATAAAGTGAATATGAAAAAGGGGGCTATATGAACACTGGTATGGCACATAATATTTTTTCAATAATAATTCCCATGTTAAAGGCAGGTACAGTAGCGGTAACTATCGCCCTGATTATGCTTTTTATTAGTAAAAAGCTAATTTTGGTGAGACAAATAATTTGTATAAAACGGTATGCTGCTAAATACCAGTTGGCAATGGGTTCTATTACCAGCCGGTTTGCTGTTAATTTGCCGGTTGTAGCGGAATCGTTACAGATACCAGATGAAATAATTGATGAGGCTGTGCAAAATAGTAAGCCATCAAGCGATAGCTGGCTGTATATGCCCCATCAGGGACATGTGTATAGAATACATATTGCGCGTGATATTGAGGAAATTGAACTGGAGAATATAGGCGCGCTTCAGGTACATCATATTGGCGATAGTCGCTGTAAAGGGGAATATGCTGTGCTAACACAAAACGGCGTTACTATATACCAGTGTGCTGATGATCATTTAGTGCTAAAGAAACATTATCCTCATGATAACATACAACAATTTTATGCAGATAGTGAGATAGTAATAACAGCAGCGTATAAAACAATAATCATACATAACAGGAAAGATACAACTACATTACGGTACAGTGTTGATGAAGGAGTCTGTACGTATGTGTCAGCAAAATCGTTAGTTGTCGATAGCGTAAATGATAACAAAAAATATGCAGTAATCTATTTTGGAAATACCATATACTTTTTGGATTTATCAGCTAGATATATTCAGTTTGAACCAATCCGTTACATTACAACAAATGTACCTATTACAGGCGAATATGAAAAAGGATTCATAATGAACGAAGGATTTACCTACGGAAATGTTTTTATCGATATTGGGACATATCCACAAAAGCTCCAGTATGCTGTTTTTGGTGGCAGGAATTGTGTATTCTTCATAGCGCATGAAATTCTGTATTGCATCGAGGTTATAGGGCAGGACACATTAACAGGTCTTGGCATAAATATTGTATCCCATCAGGTTGATGACTTTTGTGTTGCTGATAATGTTTTAGTTGCTCACCAGATTGATAATGGATTTATTCGATATTTTAATTATGAAGAAGCAGAGGTAGCATAAGCACATAATGATTACTATGCAATATAGGTAAGCGTACAATACAGGAGGGAGCATGAAAGTAAAACTAAAATTTGAAGATATACTGGTCGTTATTGCCTATGCACAGGTGTTATCAATGTTTTATTTCATTGAAGATGTTAACACAACTTTTATAGCAACAATTATTATTACCTCATGGTTTGTTGCACAAAAGGTAAAAAGCCATATACGAAAAAAAGATGTTCTGTACACCATTATGCACAGAGCTCATTCAATTAAAAAGATTGTTAGCGTAGATTTACACAGGCTTGATGGTATTTATGAAGCATTTAAGGAAGATGAACTAGGCAGGTAAACTATGCCTATTGAGGTAAAAATACTGGGATATGTTAGCTTTCAAAAATTAAAAAAACCTGAACATGCTTTAATAAAGTATGTTCCAATTAATTCTGTTATTCCCATATTCAACTGGCAGTTGTATAATAAAGATTTAAACAATCAACATACACCATACCTTTTACATCGGAAAAAAATACATTACCGGTATTATTCTCCGTCAAAACGGTTTATTATACTTTTTGGTAAGATTCTTGTAATTTACATGTGCACAAATGTTGTGTTAAATACTGCAAAATATCTCCAGAAGATTAATAATACACCCCCTCGGAATCATTTTTTCGAAAATTATATAAATACCGATCAACGGTATAACAATAACATTTTAAAACAACTTAAACAATTTAAAAAGAAAAACGGTGGTGTATATGGTAAATGATCAAATATATTATATTTACGATAATGCAGTATGGTGTAGAAGTAATAATATTGAAAGTGGGTATGGATACAGGCTGGAAGGTGTAGCTGTTCCAATTGACTTGTACGTATATAATCACTTGAGTAAGCAAAAAGTGTATTTACTGTACAATTGGGGTGTGCTTGAATATACCGAAAAACGAATATACAATATAAAAAATCCTGTTGCCGTAGTACGTAATCACAACACACTTTATATTGCAACGAAGGATGCAATCATGGTAGAGATAAAACCGGAACGATTTCAGCTGGTATATGAGAAAGGTTTATCGTTTGGGACAATAACCGACATATATGTAGATCCATATTTTGATGACAATAGGATAGAAACATACGAACATCAGTACAATGAACTTGAAATTTTAGCTGATGGGAAGCGCATATTTTTATATAACAACGATTATATAATAGAACATTATGACAGCGTTAGTTTTGTACAATATGGAAAAAACGATCGTGGTAACAAAACAAATGAAGTATTAACAGTCAATGATGGGCTTGTATTCAACAGCGTGTACTATAAACTCAATGAACCTGCTTATTATCCTTTTCATGTTTATATCAAATTTGATTTTAATCTTCAGGGTGTGTACTTTATTGCACACGAAAATTTGTATTTGCTCATAACTAATATATATACCAATGAGTGTGCTGTTGCATTGATGGCGCAGGGAGTAGCGAAAGTGGATGGTAATAGGGATTACCTGGTTATTTTTGGGACAGATAATTCCGTTGGTTTTTTAAAAATGGATGAAGTTGAAGCAATGATACAAAAATATAATTTTTTTCCGCAAATAGAATGGAGAACAAAGTTAGATTTGATGATAGAACGCTCTCGATCAAGACTTTAAGCACATTTACCCCTGTATTTACTGTAAGTTTAATAGCCTTATTTGAAAATAACTATCGAAAAAATTTTATTTTTGCTTGGCAAATAAGGTTAACACTGTTAAAATAACACTGATAATATATTAGAGGCCAAAAACTATGCCACGAAGTGCACGCAACACAGAAGAAGTTGATAGTGTTAAACAGCAGATACTTGATGCTGCCGTTAAGATTATCACTAACAATGGATTTTCAAAACTCAGCATGCGGAGGATTGCAGCACAGTTAGGGGTCAGTGCTACAACCATCTACAACTATTATACCAGTAAGGACGAACTATACTTTTATATACGCATTAAGGGCTTTGAACGGCTGTTTGAATATTTTGAAAAAGCATATGCCATACCGGTTTCTACCCGTGAAAAGTTTATAGGTATTATACATGGCTATGTTGATTTTGGGTTAACCTATCCTGATTATTATGAAATAATGTTTTTAAACCGAAATGTGCCAAAGTTTCTGGATTGTGTGGGTACGCCACTTGAAGCTGTTGCAACTAAAGAAAAAGCAGTGGCATTGAAGCCTTTCATATTTACAGTAGAAAAGTTACAGCATCATCTGGACATTGAACCAAAGCTGGCGTATGAATTGGCAATGCAACTATGGGTGGAGTTAAACGGACTGGTAAGTTTGTGCATCAGCAGGCTCCTCAGAGAAGTAAATGAAAAGCAGCAGCGTTTTGTCGATAGTTATCTGGATACCATTGTATGCCGTTATTTGCCGGTTGATATGTAAATGCAGTGTTAGGAATAACTCCCCCTTGCCTTGCGAAGGAGAGGGGTTGGGGGTGAGGTTATACTTTAGTCATTATCAGGAGGTTTGCCATGTTGCTGTATACAACAAATATCAGATCAAGCAAGGGTACCAGAATAATAATTTTCTTATTTTTAAAATTCATTGCTTTCAATTTTAATAATCGTAAATCCCTCAACCGCTATCTTACATCTAAAGACGGATGGCTTAATTTTAGCATTGGTCTGAAAACCGAAGATAATTCTTTACAGTATGGGATTTCTTTTTTTGAGGGGAAAGTTGCTGTTACAAAAACTATCGCCCATGATGCGAAAGCTGTTATGATTTTTAAAAATGATGAAGCGGCACGCAAGCTGCTCTTAGGTACGCCAACCGATGTCATCTACATGCTATTAAAAAGCGATGTGCGAATAGAAGGAAGCATAAGCTATGCAAATATTTTTTCGTTTTTCATTTCATTGCTGTTTCATGATGTACAAAAACGTGCAATGAAAACTGAGCGCAAAAAAGATGATAAAACAGTTAAACGGCAACAACCAGAGCACAATAAACAGTTAAGCGATGAAATCGTAAAGCGTAGAAAGGAGCGTCTGAAAGCTGAGGGAGCCGACCCGCACGTTGTGTATCTTGATGATGCCTATTTGTCTAAGTATAGCATGGATGACTTCCCGCGTTTACAACGATTTCTACATGATCATCTGACAAAAAAACCAGCAGTGTGCGCTGAGCGTGCATATCTTTTAACAAAATGGTACCGGGAAAATGGATTTGAGAAGGATTCATCCGGTAACAATTGGGACCCCATTGTGCGCAACGCATTGGCGTACAAATACATGATGGAAAACCGAAAGCCGCTTATAAACGATGAGTCGCTTTTAGCGGGAACTACCACCAGCAAGCCCATTGGCTGCCCCATATATCCTGATGGAAGCGGCATTATGATATGGAACGAACTCATGACGATATCATACCGTACCTACAATCCGTTTGATATTGATGAACAAACACGTGAAGTTTTACACTTTGATGTTTTTCCTTTCTGGCTGCACCGCAATTTCAGAGAGTGGGTGCGCGACAAATATAATAATCCGTTGAGTCAGCAGTTAGATGAACGATATGCGCTGTATTTCAACTGGAAGCAGGCAACCATATCACATACTATTCCAAACTTTCCAAAAGTTTTGGCTATGGGTACTCTGGGAATGATACAGGAAATGCATGAAGAGCTAAATAGCGGGTGTGGTGAGGAAAAACAAAATTGTTTAACGGCAATGATTTTGTGTCTGGAAGGTGTCAATGCGTATGCACAAAACCTTTCAAAACAGGCTATGGGCGATAGTAACCGGGAACAGAATCCTCAGCGTAAACAAGAACT
>JAKPOE010000234.1 GCA_029548025.1 Spirochaetota bacterium | reverse complement strand
CGATAACCAAACCGGGCTTTTTCTAAATAGTAGGGTGCCATGCTCATATTTTCCATTCCACCAGCCACTATCACCTCAGCATCTCCAGCCTGAATTGCCTGTGCTGCAAGCATGACAGCTTTTAATCCTGAGCCACATACTTTATTTATGGTAAGGCATTCCACCTCCCATGGCATACTGGCAATGACGGCTGCCTGCCGTGCAGGATTTTGTCCATACCCGCAGGGCAAAACCTGCCCCATGATAACCTCGTCCACATCTTCTTTTCGTATGCCCGCTCTTTTCACTGCCTCTTCTATGACGATAGCACCCAGTTGTGTTGCCGGTATGGTTGAAAGTGCTCCATTAAAATTACCCAGTGGTGTTCGTACGGCACTTACAATGACAACCTCTTTCATTAACCCCCTCCAGGAATAGAATGGTATTTCTTTTTTAGACACATTCCAATGCACCTTTACGTAACTCTCCTGTCATTCCGGACCCGATCCGGAATCCATCATGAAACCAGTTCAGGGCACGGTTCAGGATGACTGTCATCAAATATTTTTATCCTCTATATGTGAACACAAATCAAGCCATTATACACTTCCCACCAGGAAAGTACGGCGCACTAAAAAAAATACCTTTTGTCCATATATCCCGGACAGATTATATGTCAACAATTAATGATACATGGTAATATTTTATTGAAAAAATCAAAAAGTATTTTTTTCAATTGACTATTTTTTACTGTTTCACTATGATTTAAATGACCACAATAATAAGGAATTGATTATGAATACAACAAGACATTATAACAGCACACTACCATTTTTATTTCTGGGTATAGTTTTGTTCATTTTGCCACTATCGTGCACATCCATTGAATTTGTAAAAACCGGGAATGAATACACTCCACTTCCACCAACCAGCGATGTGCAGGTATTGCTCACCGTTGATAAAAATCAATTTGATGAAATTGGTATAGCCGATATTGGCGGTGTTTCATTACCTGTTCGCATTGAAAAGGCAAAAGAGATAGCACGTAGCAAAGGCGGCGATGTTATCGTCCCTGCTACCATGTGTAATGAAGAATCCAAAATAAGAATGCGGAGTGGCTATATCATTCAAAGCTTCTACATTTTGAAAACCAGAAGTACAGCAATAATACAAAAACCTGTAGAAGAAACCAAATCATTTACTCAGATGGTAGAAAAGGAGTTATTGTCAGAAAAACAATCTGCCACTTTTCAACAGCTTTTACGGGAATATCCCCAACTGCATGGCGAGGTATTTACCAATACCATGCAGCCATCCGGGTTTTATAAGATACCTCCTTCGCTTTTAGTTTACGGATTGTCACAACACAAGCTGTGCCTTATGAAGTTTGATGAAGAAAACAGTGCTCTCGTCTTTATCCCCATGGATAAAATAAACACTATTAAGGCATCCATTGAAGGAAAAAAATCATTAAGCATTGATTATACTCCACTTGGTGTTTACAAAGAAAAATATCCTGTTTTAAAAATGGTATCGCAATAACAAAAGAAAGGAACCCGGGAATATGGCATTACCATCATCCACTCAGAGCAGCCTGTGTAGATTTGCACTTCAGGATGAAGAAAAACTTTCTGATGAACATGTAAAACAGGAAATACAAAAAGCATTTGATGAGCACCGGGCATTCCCCTTTGTTGTTGATTCTTCAATTATTGATGCTATTAGAAAAGGGGTAGACACTGCAATACTCAGGGATTCTTTTTTAGCTATCCGTGATGCTATGGTTTTGTCAATGAGCAATAGTTCCCAATCAACCGATAAGTTACTTGCGGATATTCAATTGCAGACTAGAATAGTCAATGCTATTACAAAAATCCATGTTTCCATAGCACAGGGTAATTTTACATCAATTGTTAGCCGGCGTTTTGTACTTATAAAAGAAAGGCCAAACTGGCCAACACTGTACTATGTCTCACCACAAAGTGCTGTACTTTCTCATGTTGGGCAGGGACCACAATGGACTGAAATTCCCACTATCTATTTAGGGCTCAATATTTTTAATGTTTTAACATTAGATAGTACCAATACCTATGATCGCGCTTTTTACTGGCTTTTAAAGGTTGAGGAGCGAGCCATTGAGACAGGATATTCACATATTGAGGTGTACCCTCCTCATGTATCTGTTGCCCTTAACCAGCTGCTTGATGAAGTTATACGCATAGCCACCCTTTCCGAGGTTGAATTCAAAGAAATCCCCGAGCGGAAAAAAATACGACCATTTACCGCCCGCAACCGCGAAAGTTTTTTAAAAATGCTCAATGCGCGTAATCCAGACGACAGCTTTGATTTTGAAAAAAATCTAAAAGCCATCCGTTCACTTGAACGGCTGGCACGGCGTTATAAAAAAGGTTACGATGTTGCATCACTCAGAGAAATAGTGCGCTTACTTGTTGCTGCCTCAGGTCACGATATTCATGAAATACGCAACAGTGCCAACATTTTGCTTGAGCGCATCTTTGCCCCAAAGGAATTTGATGCTCCACTGGCAACATCATTTATCAATTGTGCAAACAACAGCACCCATCTATTTGAATTTATCATCCCGGAAGAGGGGGATTATTTTGTACGGATATTCTCTAATGCCGGCAGCAATCAATTTCCGTTAGAACAGGATATTGAATTTTTTGATATTGATTGCATTTATAAAGAAAAAAAAGGCGTATATACTGCACGCTATCAGTTTACCCGGATAGGATCCTATGACTACTGTGTTTATAAAAAGCGGAAAAAAAGAAACCAGTGGCTGCGCTATGAAGGGTG
>JAKPOE010000223.1 GCA_029548025.1 Spirochaetota bacterium | reverse complement strand
TGCTACATAACCGATGCAAGCGCCCTGCCGACGGGGGGTTCCGTTAATCCCAGCTTAACAATAGCCGCGAATGCACTGCGAGTGGCAGATATTATTTTACAATCAAGGGGATAACATCATGGCACAGCTTCCATCAATCTGCTTCTTTGGATGCGGATATATTGCAAAGCGTCATGCTAAACTATTGCGCAAACTATACCCCGATATTACACTGGGCTTTTCAAGCCTGTATCAACAGGATGCATCAGAATATGCACGCATGTTTAACGGAACAGCATTTAAAAGCTATGAAGAGGCAGCCACATCGGATTATGACATTGCGTTTATTACAACACCTCATGCGTATCATAAGGATTTAGCAATATTAGCTGCAAACAACAAAAAACATGTTATAGTAGAAAAGCCAGCAGCACGAAACCTCAAAGAATTTGATGCAATAATCAAAGCTGTAACCAAAAATAACGTCCGATTTACAGTTGCCGAAAATTATTACTTCAAGCCATTCATAAAAACAATACACAGGCACATTGCAAAAGGCTCCATTGGCACACCACTGTATGTGCGATTAACCAAGCATAACCATGACATAATCTCGGGATGGCGCACCGATGCCCGGCTTATGGGTGGCGGCGCACTCTTAGAAGGCGGCTGTCACTGGGTTAATGAGCTTGTATCACTGAGCAACGCAACACCAGAAGAAGTACTGGCAGTAAAACCACAAATGCAGTATCCAACCAGTATACCCTTTGAAGATACCATCCACATCACTGTTAAATTTAACAACGGTAGTTTTGCTACATTATTTCATTCGTGGTATGTCCCCAATACATTGAAAGGTGTTGCTCTTTCAAAAATATATGGTACGGAAGGCACCGTCACCTTTGAAAGCAACGGACTCTTCACTGTTGTGAAGGGGAAGCGCTTTGCAATGAATTTTTCTTTCCGCGATTTTTTAGGCTTTCGCGCCATGCACCAATCATTTATCGAGAACTATCGCACACAAAAAGAATGGGAACCAAACTGGAAACGCATACGCATGGAATTGTCATTGATTGAAGCTGCATACCGTTCGTTAAAAACTAACAAATTTGAAAGTATATAACAGCACTCTGCACATCTTTATGAAAAAACTATCATGTATGTGTTATGATTTTCTATTATCCCATACTATAATTGTATAGTATTTTTCACTAATATTTTTGCATAGAACTCATAGTCTTTTTGCGACATCCATTGTGTTAATGCTTTGTCAATATTGCCATTACTCCCTATCTTAAAGCATTTTTCGGGCCATAATGGATTATACCGTAGCAGTTGGACACGGTTAACACCGCATTCGCGTAAAAAATGCGCAATACCTTCTATATTATGCTTTGTTGCCGTTATTCCCGGAACAAGTGGTATACGTGGCATTACCTGAATGGCATTTTTTTGTGACAGTTCAACAAGCTTTTTAAAATTTTGCAAAATTTTTGCATTTGAAACCCCACAATATTTTTTATGCTTAAAATCTTCAATAAGCTTGATATCATAATACACCATATCACAATATGGTACTATATTGGCTTCAAATTCATCCCCGTTGAAATAACCGCCTGTTTCAATGAGTGTATGGATTTTTATTTTCTTCAATGCTTTCAACAATTCTGATGCAAATTGCATATATACTGTTGGTTCGCCACCCGATAGCGTAACCCCGCCGCCGGATGTATCAAAAAAAGGCTTATCCTTTATAATAGTCTGTATAATATCTTCTACAGCCATTAGTTTGCCAACTTTACTCATTGCACCTGAAGGGCATACATCAACACAGGCAAAGCAAAGATTGCATACAGCACGATTAATAAAATGCGTACTTCCGGGAATTATTGCATTTAGCGCACACACGTTTTTGCAACTGTAACACCCAATGCATTCCCTGCCGTCCCAGGAAAGCTCTGGCGTTGCCCGCTTGCTTTCGGGATTATGACACCATACGCAGTTGAGCGGACATCCCTTAAAAAAGACGACGGTTCGAATGCCCGGACCGTCGTCCAGAGAATTTCCTTTGATATCGAGAATCAGCGCTTTGTTCATATACCATATTCAGCCCTTTCAATAAGTTCAAGCTGCATCTGACGGTTCAATGTCACAAAATAGGCATTGTATCCTGAAATACGTACAATCAGGTTGCGATAGTTCTCGGGATGAGCCATTGCATCGCGCAGCACAGCCGATGTAACAACATTCATCTGCATCTGCATGCCGCCTAATTCAAAATAGGTTTTCACGTATGAAAACATGTCATTGACTGTCTTCTGGCGCGATTCAATTGCAGAGGGCACAACCTTCACGTTAAACGCAATATTGTTGTTACAATTTTCAGGATTGAGCCGTGCAACATCCCGAATATTATCAAGCAGATTTTTTGAAGCAAACGGCTGAGGAGTTAATCCTGGTGTAAACGGCTTTCCCGCCAATCTTCCCGACGGCAGCGCACCGGTAAGCGTACCAAAGGCAACGTGATTTGACATGGACCAGAATCCGGTTGCATATGCTCCTCCACGGTAATGAGGCATTTTAGAATAATGATCATGCGCCCATGTAGTAATTCTGTTAGCCATAGCCACGGCTTCATCACTGCCCGAGCCAAAAAGAGGAATTTTTTTATGCACCAGCGAAAGCAGTACAGCATCATGTGCAAAATTACTATCAACAGCTTTTTTTATATCAGCAAACGCGTATCGTTTTTCATCATATACCAGCTTTTTAATTGCCATCATGGAATCGGTAACATCAGCCAGCCCTATAATTGCCGTACCCGAGCTATTGTATTTTGCACCGCCCATGGTAACATCCTTACCCTTCTCAAGACATCCCTCAATAAATGCTGATAAAAGCGGTGTCGGGCGTATTAATTGGTGGGCTTCTGCCAACTTATTATTGTAGTCGATAGATTGATCAATTAAAAACGCAAATTGTTGTGTAAACGCATCAAAGAACGTATCAAACGTTGTAAATACTCCATCTTCCGGCCTGCCCGTTTTTGGTCCAACGTCAAGCCTTGTAAGCGGATGATAGCCATTATTCAGTGTCATCTCCAGTGCTGCTACCATATTCATCATCTGCATATTGGTATGGCCAAAGTGTTTGTGCGATAGTGTTGGTTCAACACAGCCGGTTGCTGACCAGTCTCGTATATCGTTAATAGGATATCCCATGGGGGTCAGAGCCTTGATGATAGCAGCGTCGTTGTGCATTGATGGTGTAGCAGCGGTTATTAAATTTACCTCGCATAAACGCTTTAAATAGGTGTCACTGTTAACACCCGGCATGTAGCGCGCGTTGACGTTGGGATCACGAACTGAGAGCATTTCAGTTACCTTTAAAAAGATGTAGGTCATATC
>JAKPOE010000214.1 GCA_029548025.1 Spirochaetota bacterium | reverse complement strand
CCCGGCATTTGAAGCCAGACTTAAATAACCAATAGATGAAGGCTCTATCCCAAAAAGATAGTGGGCAGTATATGTATCCACCATAACAGGATTGATTCCAAATATAATTGTTTTTGTTTCTTTTATATCTTCGGGACCTCCCGATGATGGTCCATGTTTTGTTAAAATCCGCAATCCATCCATGATGATAAGATGAACTTTAACAGCCTTATTGAAATCAACAATATTTCTATGAAGGTTAACATGATAAAAACCCCGGTTACCTCCAATGACGCCCATCAGATTTTTCATTGAAAGTGATACCATGGCTGCATTGTGATGTTTGGCTATTGGCATATTGATAATGCAATCAGCTTCCAGTATTTCCTCATAAACATCAACGGTATCTAAATTAAGCCCCTGGGGCACATGTACTGTTTTAAACCTGTCCCTGTTCATATACTCACAGTTAACACCTGCTCTTTTTGCTGCTTCTTCAATCCTGCTTGAGTGGTAACATAATCTGGCATTATGAACCGGGCGGTCCATTATCGTTACCTGCGCTCCAGCATTTTTGCATATTCGTGCTACAGTCTCCACCAGGGAAGGATTGGTGGTGTGTGCTCTGTCAGGTGTGGAATTAAAAGCTATATTAGGTTTGATGATTACTTTGCTACCCCTTTTTACAAACCGTTCAATCCCACCCATTTCCTGTAAACCTACTTTAACCATCGCTGCAATGGATGCATCAGTTATAGTTTTAGTTTTTACAACTACTAAATCCCTGCTGCTTACCATATCTTTTGCGTAAATATTTTTCAGCCATGGTAATCCTGCAACAGGAATAGCCATCAATAAATCTTTTATATTGTTTAAGAATGATTTCCGTGTTACCATATAATCCTCTCCAGTATTATTATACTGTTTCACACAACATACTATTTTTACCATCAAAAGTTACAGAGCACATTTTCCTTATTCGCATTTACCATTGAAACGTTATGATGACTACCATCCAATACAAGCTTTATTTTTCATGCTGTAACTATTCGCTCCGGGTCGCCTCCATACCATTTTTTGGTACTGTTAAATCTTACCAATTGATAGTATTGCTCATAATTATAATAATAGCAAGCATTTTGCGTCATTCTATATTGATTTTCACCATTTTTATAATTGTCCAATGCTATCAGTATCTCTTTACATGTTCCATGCAACTGCCATCTCAGCATGACATATTCCAGCATTGTCATTCTGAGGGACTCAACCCCGATGAATCTCTCCGTTTTCACAAAAGACAAGATTCTTCACTTCGTTCAGAATGACAATTGCTTTGTTCAGGATGACACGGCACAATATAATTCTTTGCTTTTACTTCCCTCATTACCGATTTCATGATTCAGGATAACTATCGCCAAAATTTTTCATTATATTTGTAAAAACAATAGTGCATACATTGCTAACATTCTACGCAAGCCATGTTGCTGTTGAACCAGTACCACTATTTTGAATGTGCAGTATGGAAGGGAACAACTCTTTGACATCATCTATATGCGAGATAATAAATATCTGACGATAGTGCTCCTGCAGCCTGTATAGCACATCCATAATGGCTGCACGTCTATCATTATCCTGACTGCCAAAGATTTCATCAAACGCCATAAAACCAACGGCTCCGCCTCCACTGAAATCTCTGATAGCGTTGCTAATTGCAATCCGCAGACAAAGATTGGCGCAATCTATCTCACCGCCCGAAAATCTGCTTAATGGATATTGAACATCATCATCCATGATAAAAAAATTAAAATCTTCATCCATATCAATTGATTGATACC
>JAKPOE010000181.1 GCA_029548025.1 Spirochaetota bacterium | reverse complement strand
GATTGCATGTTCTGGTAACATTCCACACTACAATTGGTTTGCGCTGATCTGCCATTGCCACGCGCGTGTGAGGAAGGTTGCCATGCGCGTCAACCGATGCCTCAGTGCCATAACGCAGTCCGTCACCTGTTGATGAACCGCCACAATACAATTTGCCGATATCTATCATGGTTACCTCACATTATTACAATCCTCTATAGGCATTGTTTAACATTACATAAACGTATTATCAAGCACCATTTTACCATACTATTTGTAGTCGCTGTTATTCAAAATATCGTACCCGTTCTTTTTTAAATTCTTGTAATGATCGATAGCTCATGTAATCAGTTTTTGCAATTGAATAGAGTTTTTTGATGATCATATCAAGTTCATCCTCACTTTTTGCATGAACCATTGCAAAGACAGGATAATCCCATGGGTTAGGATAAGCTTCACGCACATACAGATGCGATATGGCATTTTCATTTGCAAATTGTTCCAGCATGGAGTTACGTTTATCACCATCGGCTTTCCATACGGTCATTGCGTTGGCAACAAATCCCATAGCATGGTGTTTAACCACAGCACGGTATGATCGCATCATCCCGTTTTCTAAAAGGCGGTTTGCTGTTGCAATAAACAAGTCAACATCCATGGGGATATTGCTCTGGGCAATAAGTTGATCAAATGGCTCCTCGCTGCATGGGAGGTCGCACTGGAGCACCTTCACCGTATTTTTCACGGTATCATCTACTGGTATGGTTTCATTGTGTTTACCGGTTACAGCATACTGTGCATTATTGTCATGGATACTATCGTCCTCAAAAAAACGTGCAGACAGCTTAACCGTCAACACTGCCTGGAAGATATTAAATGTTACAGCGTTAACCTGTTCCGCCAGATGTTGCACTGTTTCAATAAAATTAGTTTCTTCTGGCAGTGCAAGGGTAAACCATATATTATATGCACCATCCCGCAGGTAGTTGTGGCTGACACCGGGCAGCGCGTTGATAATAGCAACACCGTGGGCAATAGCAGGTTCAGGGATTGCAAATGCCACCAGGTTTGATGTATATCCTAACTTTTTAGCATCAAATATACCAGCAATACTGCGGATCAGCCCATCCTGTTTCAATTTTTGGACTGTGTTGATAACCTCATATTCAGTGGTCCCCAGGGTATCTGCCAATACTCTGTAGGGTCGCTTTGTTACTGGTACTGCAATCTGTATTTGCGAAATAAGTTTTTTTTCATCCAGCATGGGTTGCCCTTTTTGGTTGGTATATGCAGAAAGGTTCTTCATCCATATAGTTGCCGGAGGCATAGTAGGCGCGTGCACGGCATCCTGCACAAAATGCTTTATATTCGCATACGCCGCATTTTCCTTCAAGATTTGATAAATCTCTGAGCTTTAAAAAAAGTTCTGATGATTCCCATAGTTCATTAAAAGGAGTGAGTAAGCAATTGCCTGCTACAAGTGGAAGATAGCCGCATGGTTGAACATCACCCCGGTGTGAAATAAAACATACGCCACTGCCAGCAAGGCACCCACGGGTTACAGCAGCAAGCCCGTCGGTTTCAAAGGTTAGTTTTCTATTTTCTTTTTTAGCTTCCTGGCGTATAATCCTGTAATAGTGAGGTGCACAGGTAGCCTTGAACTCTATGCCGGCTTCTTGTGTTGTATGGTAAAACCAGCGCAATACTTCTTCATACTGCTCTTTCGATAGCATATCAGTTTGTGCAATCTCAACTCCGCAACCAACCGGTACAAGCATAAATATATGAAGGGCAACCGCATGCATCGTTTTTGCCAGTTGTAATATTTTTTCAATGGAGGTAACATTGCGCCTGGTAATTGTAGTATTAAACTGGAACGGTACACCTGCTTCGTGTAACAATTGTGCTCCCTGTAATGCTTTATCAAATGAACCGGGGATGCCTCTAAATGAGTCATGGGTTAGTGCATCAGGGCCATCAATGGAAATACTAACACGCTCAAATCCGCTTTTCTTTATAGCTGAAGCTATTTCTCTGTCAATCAATGTAGCATTGGTGGCTAATGCAATGGGTAATCCCTTGCCATTCGCATAGCCTGCTATATCAAAAAGGTCTTTACGGTACAGGGGCTCACCACCGGTCAACACCATAATAGGTTTATAATATGCTGCAATGCTATCTAAAATATTTTTACAATCCTGAAGCGATAGTTCATGTTCAAATTCTTTATCATAGCTTTCGGCTCTGCAGTGAACACAACGCAGGTTGCACCGCTTGGTCAATTCCCAGAAGATCAGGCGAGGTTTATTCATCGTTTAAACATCTCCTGCAGCAATTTTGTTTTTTCCTTTGATTCTTTTTTGTGATAGTTATCTGATAAATCTTTTAAATAAGAAATAGGTATGTGCAATGTCTTGGACATAATTTGATTGGTCAGCTCTTCAACAATAGCAAAATCATCATCTGAAAGATGTTTTA
>JAKPOE010000172.1 GCA_029548025.1 Spirochaetota bacterium | reverse complement strand
GACAGCAACAGCAGCAACAACAAGACAAAGATTTAGTGTTATCTCCAACACTACAAAAATATATGGAAGCGGAAAAAGCTGCTTCTACTAACTGATAGGTGGCTCTATTTAAAAGCTAACGAGGATTCCGTACCTGAACACGGCATTATTAATCTAAAAATTAAATTAAAATGCCAATCGTATCACCAGTTACAGGCAACAATAATAAATGTTGCATAAACTTAATGCTTTCCGAATCGGAAGCACTTGGAAAAATTGCGCCATCTTTGGAAACAAGAGATGCAGGCGCCACAAAAGCCTTATACTCAAAACAGAACGGTGGAACTTTAACTGTTATTGAAGATGGAAAAGAAAAACCTTCTGCTACATCTTCACGAAAAGTTAAAGTAAAATACACTACTAAAGAATGTAGTACAGGCTCAAATGTACCTATTACAAAGTGTAACCTTAACCAGGCTGCAAAGAATGATCCTTTTAAAAATGCAGATGTAGAGATTACCGGCGTTTACAATTGGGGTTTCAAATTGAATGACAGCGAAATCCGCACAATGTGCGAAAACCGTGTAGAATTTTATAACACCGTTTTGCGCTTGAAATTAGATGCAGCTATACAGGGTTACAATGCAGCTGTATTGGGTCAATTAATCACCAAAATGGGTAAATACCCGCTTACAGGTGTAGAATCTTTAGTAACGCCTACAACTATACCGGTTGTGACAACTGCAGGTGTTGCTAACCCGGCTGGTTTAGCATTGATAAAAACAATTTATCAGCAAATGAACCAAAACGAAGATCCAATTATTGTTGGAGCTGGTAAATTAGATATGCTTGCAAACTCACTTGCATATTCTTCATTGGCTAATAACGGTATCAATGCTGCTGCAACACAATTAAAAAATATCTTCCGTGATGCGAACGTAAACAGTACAGGCGCTTTTTCCGGTACAGGAACGGATAATATTTTGACATGGTTACCTGGAGCTATACGCCCGGTGGAATACTACCAAAACAGTGGTGACTTTATCGAAACAGGACCTAAAATTAATGTAGGCGGTAAAGATTACTTCCAATATGAATACAGCCGAATTGAATTAGGCGGCGTGGTATGGGATTTCTTCATGAAAAGAGATTGTGATGTTTGGCAATTCGCTTTCCAAAAGGAATTTGAAGTAGTTCCATTGCCTTCTGATGCATTTGCAGACTGCCAGGCATATAACTATGCTTTAGCATTCCAGTTAGGTTGTGGTGATCTTACTTGTGACTTAATCAATGCTGCTACTGTAGCACCGTAAGACTAAGAATCATTTTCAAAAATAAAGCTTGGTTGCTTGACGGGTGGATTATTCATGGTAATATGAAACCCGTTTTTTTATATCTGTAATATGTGTTATG
>JAKPOE010000148.1 GCA_029548025.1 Spirochaetota bacterium | reverse complement strand
AATAACATTACTAAAATTTTCGGGCAGGGTGTTTTTTATTTCATCTTCTATTTCAACAAAGTTTTCATCAGTGATATCCCCTGTAATATCATAAATAATATACCCATAGTTAATACGTTGTTCTATTTTCATACTACAAATTCCATGTTATTTTATACGTTTATATCATAGTATACAAATATAGTCAATAATTATAACACCGATAATTAATGTTACAAAAGTATTTTTAGTATCACGGCTGTTTATCATTTCATACATTGTTTACGTTTTACAACTACTGTAATCCAATATCCGCTACAGCATTAATGCGTTCCACCAAATTTTTTACAAGTGTGCTTTTATCTTCAAACTGCATGTGTACTGCATGCACAGGACAGGACTGTACACACCTTCCACAGCCCTTGCAATCGCTCCCTATGACCGGGCTCCCATCTTTCATATTTATTGCTGCAACAAAACATTGCTCAGCACAAACACCGCAGCCATTGCAAATATCGTGATTAATGATAGCCAAAACACCTGGTAATTTTTTATATGCTTTATTTAAATTTTCTCCACGCTTTTTCATATGTTTTCTATAAAGACAGCAGCAGTCATCACAAAAACAGATGAACATAAGCTTATGAAAAGGCACTGAAAAAAATGCAACTGGATCAATCCACACATGTGCCACATTTGCCACCAGCCCTGCCTGTGCTGCCTTGTTTATATGTGCTATAGCTTCTTCGTTTGTTGCTCTATGTCCATGTGATGGATGTATGGTTAAACTGGCTTCACCCAGAGCCATGCATCCAATACTGACAGGATGATTTTTACAATGCATCAGACCACGGCAGATACACTCATCTAAAATGAAGATAGCATGAACACGATTTACAACCTCCACCAGCACTTCAACAGGCAATGATACATAGTCCGGAGGAGCTATCGCCACATTAATGGGAACTGCAGTAACTTCATTGTGTGGATATTTAAAAAAAGGATTGATGATATGCTTTAATACAGGATATGAACTTAGCCGTTTTCCCAATAGTATTATAGGCCATGAAAGCATTACAACCAGACGAACGATTGTTTTATTAGGGCCATATTGTAATCGCATACTATTACCCTTGCAATATGCCTTTCTTAACCGGTAGCCACCAGGTAAAGCCAAATAAAAAAGTCTTTATGGAGATAGTTATTGTTGATACATCTTTTCTCAATATAGTAAGCACATACGGAATTTCGACACCATGCAAAATAATCAGCCCTATAAAAAGCACAGCCTTATAATCCCACTCAGGAAATAAATATATCAATGCAATAGCAAATGCCCACAAAACCAATGCTCCTGACATTAAAACATACCAGAAATATTTATTGCTTATCATTTAACCTCCTATTCATACTGCATATACTGCGCAATGCGGGAATAAATTTCTGTTACTGCCGCATCAACATTGCTGATTGATAGAGATGTTGCATTATGTGGACATACATAAGCGCATCTCCCGCATCCTTTGCAGATTGCATCATTATGAACTGCAGTGCCATCAATTATACGTATAGCATCCATAAAGCATTCATCAATACAAGTGCCACACCCGATACATGCATTACGGTTAACAGTAATGGTTATTCCCTGAAGCCGGACAATAGATGCCGCTGCACCCGCGGGAAGATATTTACCTGAATTTAAAATGGTACAGCAGCAGCGGCAGCAAAAACACATGGTCAAAAGTTTCCCCGTGTCTTTTACACCCCATATCAGATTATCAATCTTTACCCTTCCTACCATAGGGATAAGCCCTTCCGCAATACATTTATGCAGATGAGCTATTGCGTCATTTATTGTGACATGATCCGCTACACGTGCATCAATCTCTTTTGCCCCTTCGCCCATAAGCAGGCACCCGTAATCTATTGGATGCTCCCTGCACTTCTTTGCATCCCTGCATGTGCATCGTTTTATAATAACACGATGAGCTGATCTTTTGATTATCGCCTCAACAATCAATAAAGGTATTGGGGTACTTGAAGGAGCAACAGTTATATTGATTGGCAGATAGGTGATATTGAGATTTTTTTTGTTAAAAAAAGGTAGCATTGTTCTTTTTACGATGGGTCCAATAATTTTACTCTGTGTTGCCCGTGCACTTAACCATGTTATTGGCCAAATCTTTGCCAGAATCACGAGCCACCATGCTGGACGTTTTGACATACAGGTTATCTCTCAATATTCGATGCTATTATTTAAAACATAGTATATAATTATAGTCCAGCAATAATTTATTTGAAAAATTAATAATTGATACCAAATTTCAAAATGCAGCATTTAATTGCACTTTTTAATTGGAGCAGTGAAGCATATTTTTTGATTAGCTTGCTACATGATATCGCCAATAACATGAAAATACAAACTTTCAGTATAAAATAGTTTTGCACATTTAATAGATGATACACAACATTGCAAAAACAATAATGGAAGTCTTCTTATGAATTGCTACACTCACCTTG
>JAKPOE010000147.1 GCA_029548025.1 Spirochaetota bacterium | reverse complement strand
GTCATCTTCGGGAATTATGGATTTATAGGTAAAACGGTCTAAAATAGCTTCCGTTACTTCATTCATGCGCATGTAGTTTGCTGTTGCAATAGCGGTGTGGATGGCTGCATCAATTATTTCAGGGCCATTTATGAATTTACGTTCGTTTAAAACTGATAAAAGCGAGCGCAATACAACATCACTTGCATCAAAGAGCTCATCCAGAAAAACAAGGTTAGCTTCAATAATTGATCCGTGAATGTTATGACGTATGCGACCTTTTTTAAATTCTTCAATATTGTAAGGGCCAAAATAGTTATCAGGCGTTTGTTCTTTACTTGCTTGTGAGGCAAAAACTCTGACATTATCAAACGTGTTAAAAATGTAATTTGCAAGATATGATTTTGCCATACCGGTGCGCGATAATAACAGCATATGCTCGCGTGTTAAGATAGCGTACATAGCCTGTTTTATTATTTCTTCCCTGTTGATGACATTCTTTGCAATGCGTTCCATATGCCATTTGAGATACTGAATAGTGCTGGGAATATCAGTGGCTTCTGCTTCAATTGTTTTTGTTACAATTTCAGGTTTTTTACCGGGCAGTTTTTCAACCTGCTGAGTTACTACATGCTCTGTTTTAGTTGTGGGTTTATCCTCGGGCTGCAATTCCTTTTTATCTTCGTCAGGCGCGATGATGATATATCCTTCCTGATCAAGGAGTGATTCTGCATCACTGAGGTAATTTCGATGAGAAGGGTTTTGTGATTTCATGTGGTCCCCCTATTAGTCAATAGCTGGAAGTAAAATTTTAAATGATGTTCCTTCACCAGGGGCGCTTTTTACCCCTATTGCTCCGCCGTGGTTGTTTATAATGGTATAGGTAACCATCAGTCCCAATCCAGTTGATTTGGGTCCTTTTGTTGTGAAAAATGGCTGAAATATCTTTGCAAGGTTTTCAGATGGAATCCCAATTCCCGTATCCTCTATGGTAATAGTTGCAAATTTTTCCCCATTTTTAATCACCGATCCAACATTGATTCTTATCTCACCTTTATCAGGCATTGCTTCTTCTGCATTACTGATAATGTGTAAAAGTGCCTGTATAAGCTGATTTTTTCTGCCTTTAATTTTAGGACTTTCTTTAGGATAAGCAGTGTTGATGATAAAGCCGCTTTTCTGTAAACGATTGAGTGTAATCTGTATGGGATGACTGGTTATAAGCTTGTGAATTTCAAAAACTTCTACATCATCATCTCCCGGTTTGCCCAGATTCAGCAACTGCTCAGTAATCTGATTTATTCTGCTGAGTTCGTCCTTCATGGATTTGAC
>JAKPOE010000145.1 GCA_029548025.1 Spirochaetota bacterium | reverse complement strand
GTGCAACATTATTTAAAGCAAGAGAGGCAGAAACTGTTTGAACTGTCACTACCTCGGTATCCTGTGCAAATGAAAAACCTGCGCACATCATGACAATCATAAAAACAGTCAGTATTTTCAGAACCTTCATATTGTCCTCCTTTCAATGTTAGCCTATAGCTCTTGAACCGCGTTCATCGGTTCGTATGCGAATGCATTCCTCAATGGGAATGACAAAAATTTTACCATCACCAATATTGCCTGTTTTGGCACCGCGGGTTATTGCTTTAATTGTTGGTTCAACATAGTCATCGTTTACAGCAATCTGGAGCTCAATTTTTTTTAATAACCGTATTTCATGCTTTACACCGCGATATGTCTCGGGATATCCCATTTGCCTGCCTGAACCAATTGAGTTGATTACTGTCATGAGGTTTATACTTGCTTCATTAAGTTCTTTTTTAACATCTGCAAGTTTCTCGGGACGGATGATTGCAATAATCAATTTCATATAACCTCCTTATATTGTAAAATGAGTGATCATGTACCATATGGTTCCATGCTTAACCTTGTATTAAAAACCAGCCTGCAGGGTTCTTTTATTAAATAACCTCGCAAAGTTTTTCAGGTCAATGTTTGATTGTTTTATACGCTATAAAGTCTTTGTATTTAACATTGAGTTAATGCATTTGTAACGTAATTGAAACAATTGTAAAATTGGAATATTTTTGTTTTTTACTTGACAATTATGTCACATTGTGTACATAAGTGGTAAAAAGTGGGGATTGGTGTTCTATAGTAGAAAGCAGGGGGAAAGTATAGAAATATATGTTTATGGGTGAATATAGCCCGGCGCTTGATGAAAAATGCCGTATTGCAATACCCATGAAGTTACGAAAAGCGTTTGGCGAGGAAAACATCATTCAAAAGCTCATCATAACACATGGTTTTGATAAGTGTGTTATGGCTTTCAGGGAAGAGGACTGGAAAGAATTTGTTGAAACAAAGCTTGTTCCCCTTTCACAGGCCGATCCCATGAACAGAATGCGTATTCGTTTTTTGTTAGGTGGTGCAACCGAATGTGAGCTTGACAAACAGGGAAGGATATTAATACCAAACTATCTGCTGGAATATGCACAGATAAACAGGGAAGTTGTTATTCTGGGATTGTATAATCGTATTGAGATATGGAGTGCTGAAGTTTACAAAAACTATAAACCTGATGGCAATGCACTTAATCAGTTTGCTCATGATCTGGGGTTTTGATAAACTAATGATGATTAATGTGACATAATATGGAATACCAGTACTATCATACACCTGTTATGCAGAAAGAAGTGTTGAGCTTTCTTGCTCAAATACAGGATATAGAATCGGCAACTATTGTTGATTGTACGGTTGGCGAGGGTGGGCATTCAGAATTGATACTAAAGCAATGGGGTGGCGTTACGCTATACGGATTTGAAAGGGATAAAGAAATTTTTGCGATAGCTCATAAACGATTGCAATCCTATGAAAAGGTTATATTGATAAATGATAATTTCAGGAATCTCAGGATTCACTTTAACAATATGCAAAATTCCATATCAGCTTTTTTATATGATTTTGGTGTCTCATCATACCATTTTGATGGCACTGACCGTGGCTTTGCTTTTAAGAGTAATCAGAAGCTTGATATGCGTCTGGATAGTAAAGTTCATGTATCTGCGCATGATGTTGTTAACAGTTTTACTGAAAATGAATTGACAGAAATATTTACAAAGTATGGTGAAGAACGCTGGGCACGACGTATAGCTAAAAGGATTATCTATAAGCGCAGTGAGCAACCAATTGAAACAACCGGACAACTTGCGGATATTGTTGTGCAGGCTATTCCAAAACAATACAGGGTAAAAAACATTCATCCGGCTACACGCGTTTTTCAGGCTTTACGAATATATGTAAACGATGAGTTATCAGCTATTGGTGAATCATTAAAAGACGCTATAACATTTTTAAAACCCGGTGGCATGATTATTGCACTATCATTCCATTCATTGGAAGACAGGATTGTAAAAGATAGATTTAGACGATGGGCAAAAGGTTGTCGTTGTGATAACGATGGGTTGCAATGTCAATGCAATAGCGGTCCGCTTGTTACTGTATTGACAAAAAAACCGTTGCAACCAGAAGAATCTGAATTGGAAAAAAATCCGCGTTCACGAAGCGCAAAATTACGTGTGTGCAGGAAGCTTTAATTATCATGAACCCATCCGAGCAGAAAAGTATATTGCAATATAGCACCATTGTTATAGGTGTCATATGTTTTATTGTGACATTTATTTTTCAGAATATTGAATATATGCGCCTAAAGATGCAGTATGATGCAATGGCTAATGAATATAAAACTGTTGTTGAAGAGTATGATCGTCAAAAGTATATATTACAAAAAGCTGTGTCAATGAAAAATCTTGATGCCTTTGCACAGTTACATGGATTGGTGCCAGTTAGTAAGGAAAATGTAGTGATAGTTGAAAGTAATGTTAAAAACACTATGCGGGAACAGAGATAATGGAGATAAAGATATACAATTCATTTGATTTATATACGTTACTTGATTCGATTGATGTTAGCATCATTAAAGGTGATGAAGATATTCGTATCAGTTCAGTTGAATATGATTCGCGCAGAGTTGAAAAAGAATCGATATTTGTTGCGATAGAAGGGTTTGAAACTGACGGACATAAGTTTATTAAAGACGCTCTGGAAAACAAAGCATCATGCATAGTGCTTAATGAAAACAGGCTGGATGAATTTTCCTTTTTACTTGATCGTAATGATCTGGCAGTAGTTACCGCAAAGGATACCCGCAAGGCTCTTTCGCAGATATCTGCGCGTTTTTATGGGGAGCCTTCTCTGCAGGCAGTGGTAATAGGTGTAACCGGTACCAATGGTAAAACAACTACAACATACATGCTGGAGTCTATTTTATCTAAGGCAGGATTTCATTGCGGTGTGATAGGTACTATTAACTATCGCTGGAAGGATAAAAAAATCAATGCATTACACACCACGCCCGAATCAAAAGACCTTCACGAGATGATGTCAATAATGGTGCTGGATGGAGTGGATTGTATTATCATGGAGGTTTCATCTCATGCGCTTTCATTGTTGCGTGTTGATGATATTCATTTTGATTGTGCTCTATTTACCAATTTAACCCGTGACCATCTTGATTATCACATAACATTTAACGATTACTTCATGGCAAAGGTGCGATTATTTGAAATTTTAAATAAAAGTTGTAAACAAAAGAAAGCAGCGTTTATTAATATTGATGACAATTACGGAAAACAGATCCTGAACTGGCGGCAGCGATTTAACTATCCTCTCTTTTCGTATGGGATTCAGAACAACGCTGACTATCATTGTATTGAGTCGTCCATTCAGACATCCATAAGGGGTACGCGGTTTGCCACCGATGTGCCTTTTGCAAAACAATTTGAGATGCGTCTTGCCGGGAAATTTAACGTTTACAATGCTCTTGCTGCTATTGGTGTTGCACATTTTTTAAACATACCTGCGGGCAGGATAGTAACCGGTATTGGTTTGGTTGCAAGTGTTCCAGGCAGATTTGATATAGTATTATCACCAGAAGGTTTTGCAGTGATAGTGGATTATGCACATACCAACGATGCGCTGGAAAAATTATTACTGGGCGTTCGCTCATTAAATCCACAGCGTGTTATTACTGTTTTTGGTTGCGGTGGCAACAGGGATAAAACAAAGCGGCCTATTATGGGTAAGGTAAGCGAGGAGCATTCGGACTGGATTATAGTGACCAGTGATAATCCAAGAAAAGAAAATCCTGAGGATATTATCAACAATATAACTGCTGGCATGAAATCAAAAAAATATCAGATTATCGTTAACCGTGAGGAGGCAATTAAGCAGGCAATAGCTATGGCTGAAAGTGGCGATGCTATCGTTATTGCAGGCAAGGGGCATGAGGATTATCAGATTATTGGAACAAAAAAAATACACTTTGATGATAAAGAGGTGGCGCTAAAATATATCAATGAAAGGAATACAAAGTGATAGTGCAGTTTGAAACATCTTCAGGAACTATCGCCAGAGCTATAGGTGCAAAGCATTATGGTGCTGATATGGCTGTTAAGTATATCACAACGGATTCACGACTTTTAGACGATAAAAGTTTGTTTGTTCCGATAGCTGGTCAGAAATTTGACGGGCACGATTTTATTGAAGAGGTGTGTAAAACCGGGAAATGCTCTTCGGTTTTGACACACAAACACAATGGTGTTGCGATTGCTGATAGGTATGGTGTCAGCGCCATTGTTTGTGATGATACTCTGCACGCATATATGGATATTGCTCGATGGCATCGAAAAAATTTTGACATTCCAGCTATTGGCATTA
>JAKPOE010000137.1 GCA_029548025.1 Spirochaetota bacterium | reverse complement strand
ATCAAACTCAAGAAAATCCTGTGGATTATCAACAATTTTATGTTCCTCATCCATATCTTTTATTAAGATATCCAATTCTGCTGTAATTGCATCCATGATTGATTTGGTAACCATGCGCATGTTTTTTGACTGCACTTTTTTCTTTTTTTCAAGTTGTGTCAGTATCTTGGTATATTCAATATATTGTGCATTGCTCATGGGTTTTTCTGAACGTATGCGTTCGTATGTTTCCAGTATGTGCATATATTCCTGAAAACTCTCAGTAATTTTTCGCAGTTCATTGTAAAGGTCAGCTAGCCTGTTTTTATAATCAATCTTGCCTGATTCGGTAAATTGGATAGTATATTTAATTTTATTGGTAGTGAGCACAATAGAAAATTCATCATCAAATTTTTTAAAAAGCACATACGTAATAGCAGCCTTATCAGCCGGGCTGGGTTGAACACTGGAATTATTTTTAAATAATGTCATAATATCATTGGTTGATATATTCATAAGGGAAATCCCTTTAATGATATGCGGAGGTGTTTGGGTGGTTTGCTCCTGTGTTTCAGCTTCTTGTTGCTGAGATGCCTCTTGGTTTGACTGTATTGCTTTTCTTTTTCCGGGAAGAACATCCTGAGTTATTTGCATGATAGTTTGTACATAGGGATTTGTTATGTCAATGTAGACATTGTAGTAATAACAGATTATTATGTGAAGACGCGGAAGTAATTTATAGAATGTTGTGTACAGGCTGTTGCGGATAAATTTTTTCCTTTCATAGTATACTGAAGATTTTTGTTTTTCGATAGTTCCCAGCGTATCGTATGCAGTACGGTATGCCAGTTCAATTAATTCAATATATGGATAAAGAATATACAAACTTCTGTATATTGGGATGATGTGATTTTTAAGTTTTGCTGTACTTACCGGCTTGTTTTGCTGGATTATTTCTTCGATCTCGGTGAATCGCGTTCTGTCAAATATATTGGATATCATTACTATAAGTTCATAATAAAGGGGGTTGACAGCATCTAATTTTGCTATAATCTGCTTGCTGTATTGTGGATTAAATAGATAAAAATATTGCACCTGAAATTGCAGCAGTGCTGTTTTATAATCATGTATTACGTTGTAACAAAATCGATGCTTAAATGTGTCAGCAGAAAATCCGGTAACACCAAGAAATAGTAACCGTAAACGTATAAACAGGTGCGAAAGCTTTTTCTGAAGCCACGTTTCAAACACTACTTCATGTTTTATTTGAGGTTGTTTTGATTCCTTAACAGTATTTTTAGAGGGATATGTTCTTTTTGTACTGGTGGTTACTGTTGGTACTCTTTTTTTTAATTTAATCTGTTGGCTGTCATGTTCATTAACGATCTTACCGCCCGACTGTACAAACTTATCAAACATCTGTTTACGGGTTTTATCGTCTAATTCGTCAACCTTGATGTTTTCTTTTGTTCTATCTACTTTTTTCATGATGCTTTGCTCTATTAATAAATATACATACCATGTAATGTGTATGTCAACAACATTACAGGTTTTATTTTATATGTGGTTGCATTATGCACTGCTATGGATAACAATCTGAAAAAATCTTGTAAAAAAAACGCTATAACTGTATTAATTGTTACATTGCATTAAAGAATTACTATTATATACTATAATAATTGAGGCACATTAATGGTTTCATTTCAGGTTTCAACAGGCAGAAAAGAAGAACTCATTGATATCACTGCTAAAGTGGCGGAGGCTGTTAGTAAATCATCTATTGATAGCGGCTTATGTGTTGTGTATGTTCCTCATACAACAGCGGCAGTCACTATTAACGAAAATGCGGACCCTGCAGTGTCCAAGGACATTTTACTGGGACTATCGCACATGAAATTAGAGTCGTTACATTTTGCGCATTTAGAAGGAAATTCCCCTGCGCATATTAAATCGTCACTGATTGGATGCTCAGTAAGTGTCATTGTCGAGAAAGGGCGCTTACAGCTTGGAACATGGCAGGGGATATTTTTTTGTGAATTTGATGGTCCGCGCACCCGTAAGGTTATGGTGCAATGTATTGGAACATAACAGTGTAATTTTTTGTTTTTTATGCTTTCCTGTACTACAATAGTACAATAGGATAGTATAAATAGTATAAATAGTATAAAGAACTATCGTATAAAATATGATGAGGTGCACGATGAATTATTTTACCGGTACTGATGAGTATGTTCTTTCGCAGGAATTGAAGGATAATGTAAATGTTGCTATAGCATTGGGCAGGCCATTATTGGTAAAAGGGGAGCCAGGGACGGGGAAAACACTCCTGGCGCATTCCATTGCCAGAGGATTGGGAAAACGTTTATTGGTTTGGAATATAAAATCAACAACAAAGGCTCAGGAAGGTTTATATGTATATGATACGGTGCAGCGTTTAAACGATGCGCGGTTTGGTGGTAAGGATGTTTCCAACATTAAACAATATATTAAGCTGGGGAAGTTGGGCGAATCATTTGCATCAGAAGAACAGGTGGTTCTTTTAATAGATGAGATAGACAAGGCGGATATTGAATTCCCCAATGACCTTCTGCACGAGCTTGATATCATGAATTTTTATATTCCTGAAACAGGCGAGACGATAGCAGCACAGCACCGGCCAATTGTCATTATAACCTCCAATAGCGAAAAGGAACTGCCCGATCCATTTTTACGGCGCTGTGTATTTCACTATATTGCATTTCCTGATGAAGAGCTTATGGAGAGGATTGTACGGGTACATTTTCCGGATATAGAGAAGAAGCTGCTCCGTGAATGTTTGAAGAAATTTTACTGGATTCGGCAGTTTGACATGTTGCGGAAAAAACCATCAACAAGCGAACTTGTTGACTGGATACAGGCTCTTAAAATAGGCGGTGTATCAATAAAAAAAATAGAGGATGAGATACCATTTATTGGAACACTCTTAAAGAAAAAAGAAGATATTGATGTTGTAGCAAACTCGGGCAAAACACATTATGCCTACAACAGCAGCATAAGGACGCGCGATGTTTATTAATTTTTTCTTTAACCTTAAAGCGCAGGGCGTGCCTGTTTCCATCCATGAGTGGATGGCTCTCCATGAGGCGCTGGTGCTTAATCTAAACGATGTAAGCCTGACTAAATTTTATTATATGGCACGGGCCATCCTTGTTAAAAATGAAGTATTGTATGACCGATACGATATTGCATTTCTTGATACATTTAAGGATGTTGAAACCACTGATGAGTTGCTTGAACAAATTTTAGAAGGCTTAAAAAAGGTAAAGGAACTTCATCTAACCGAGGAGGAAAAGCGTCAGGTTGAAAAGCTCAATTTAGATGAAGTTCTGCGCAATTTTGAGGAACAACTGCGGCAGGGACATTATAAAAATCATGTTGGTGGCAATAAAGCCATTGGTACTGGCGGGCGTTCCACCCAGGGGGCATGGGGATATAATCCTGCAGGTATCAGAATTGGGCAGGGTGTATCACGGCATAAAAGCGCAGTGCAGATTGCTGAAAAGCGTGAATTTAAAAACTATTCCAATCAGATCATCCTTGATACACGGCAGATGAGGGTGGCGCTGTCGCATCTGCGCTCATTATTGCCTATTGGCCCCGAAGAACATCTGGATGTTGAGCAAACCGTTGATGCTACCAGTAAAAATGCAGGTGAGCTGGAGCTTATATGGAAAAAGAAAGAAAAAAAAGCAGCAAAGCTTATTTTACTCATGGATGCGGGCGGTTCAATGACTCCTTATGCCAGGCTGGTTGAAAGGCTTTTTTCAGCAGCATCTTCGCAAATCAGTAAATTAAAATACTTTTATTTTCACAATTGTATTTATCAGGATTTATGGAAGGATATTGAACGCTCAGAGAGCATAAGCACTGTTGACTTTTTAAAGAATACCGATAAAGACTATAAGCTTATCATTGTAGGCGATGCTGAAATGGCGCCATCAGAACTGACATGGGCAAACGGTGCTATTGATTATTGGTACCATAATGATATTCCTGGCATTGTATGGCTGCAGCGGTTGCGTGAAACATTTAAGTATTCACTATGGCTTAACCCTATCCCGCAGCGTTCATGGGATTATATCCAGACTACGCGGATGATAAAAAATATATTCCCCATGTTTGAACTTACCCTGGAAGGGCTTGATGAAGCAATCAAGCATTTAATATCAGG
>JAKPOE010000127.1 GCA_029548025.1 Spirochaetota bacterium | reverse complement strand
TAATCGGGGCGAGTTCCGCAGCCCCCGCAGTGTGCAAGGAACGGAGGGAATCCCGAATGGAATGAGGGACAAAAAATGATAGTCGCCAAGCCGGGGGAAAAGAGATACACAAGAGAAAAGGGGGCTGGCGCATGAAGCCCCCTTTTCTCTTGTGAAAACAAAAGAGGCACACCGCCGTTTGAGGTGGCTCCACAGGACTGGTACTATAAAAAATATTTTTTAAATACTTGAAATAAATTACATTAAGGGTATGCTCAGTAACAAATTACAACAATTGTGTTATGGCTGTAATTTGTGAACGTGTAAACAGCAACTACTCAATCACTGATTCTTTAAAAAGGGGGCACTATCATGAAGGATATCAATACACTATTTGATTCTGAAGTTACTCGCAAAGATTTTTTACAATCAACCATGACTTTAGCTGTATCATTGTCAGCACTATCGTTGCTGCAATGTTCAGAGGAAACTCCACAAAAGCCTTCATTCAATGCTGGCTGGATAACGCAAAAACCAGAAAGCCGTCCAACCATGAACGTGGCATCTTCCTCTTCACGTGTGTTCTTGAAAAATGGCATCATCATTGACGGCAGTGGCAAGCCGCCTTTTATTGGTAATGTAATGGTTAACAATACTATAATAGAGATAGTGACCCCAAAAAAAATTGTTTTTAGCGGCACCACCATCGACTGTACCGATAAAATTATTGCTCCGGGATTTATTGATGCTCATTCGCATTTAGACTGGATTTTACCCATGGATGGTCATCCTGAGTTAAAAAATCCATTTATGGAACAGGGCATTACCACTGTCGTAAGTGGCAATTGTGGTTATGGTGTGGCTGGCTTTTTGCCAAAAAGCAAATACCTGCCCATGATAAAAACGGTAGGAAAAAGCTTTTTTGGTGGCGATAGTTCCTCGGAAAATGACAACTTTGTAAAGCAGGCAGCAGTTTCAATGATAACCATGCAGCAATACCTTACCTACTGCAAGCAACATGGTATAGCTATGAACATGGCAAATTTAGCAGGACATGGAACAACGCAAATGTCGCTTCGAGGGTATGATCCGAAACCGCTAAACAATGATGAAATAAAGACCATGTTGTATTTGTTAGAACAGGCTATGGACGAAGGCGCCTATGGCGTATCATTTGGCTTGCAATATGAGCCGGGACTTTTTGCCAGCAACGACGAGATCGCAACCATAGCCAGGCTGGTAAAGAAAAAAGACAAGATTGTGACCTGTCACATGAAAGCCTACTCTGCCCTGTCAGGGACATACCCATTGAAGCCTTTTGGAACCCCACACAATATCATTGCCCTCAATGAGATGATTGATATTGCAAAACAAACTGATGTGCGATTAGAGCTTTCGCACCTTATCTTTGTAGGAACAAAAACATGGAAAACATGTCAGGATGCTTTGCAGATAATTGACAGGGCAATTGATTCTAACCTTGACATTATGTTTGATACCTATGCTTATCACTGTGGAACTTCAGTTATTAATGTATTTTATCCTAACTGGTTCCTTGCCAGCACACCGCAGGTATATGAAGATAAAATGGCAATGCTGAAACTAAGGATGCAATTAGAGTTAATCGTTGCCTTGCTCGGCTTTGGCTATAGCGACATTCAGATAATAAATGCCAATCATCCTGAGCTTGTTAAATACAATGGCATGTTATTGAAGGATATTGCAAAGCAGCGCAACATGAGCCAGTATGATAACTTCATTGACTTTACAAAGAAATCAAACGGAAGAGCTCGTGTATTAAATCATCGTTATTCAAGCTTTGAAAATATCATGGACCTCATGAAACACCGCGCATCACTTTTTATGACCGATGCAACACCGTACTCACAGGGCGCTCAAAATCCTGCTGCTTATGGAAATTACCCCCGATTTTTTGAGATAGCCCGAGATTATAAGTTACTATCGCCCCAGCAGCTTATCCGTAAAATGACCGGTGCCGTTGCAGACCGCTACAATTTGAAAAAACGCGGATACCTGAAAGACGGGTATATGGCTGATATTACAATCGTTGACTGGAAAAAGGTGAAGGATAACAACACCATAACCCAGACCAGCAATCGCCCCTCGGGCATTGACTATGTATTCATAAATGGTAAAAAAGTAGTTGATAAAGGAAAAGCTACCGGTGTGCCTGATGCAGGCATGGTGCTGTAAGGTAATACCATTACTACAGTTGACAGGGCTCTGACCCCATTTTTCAAGTCATCCCTGCGGAATTAAGCTGCAAAAACAATTGTGAAGAATAAAAACCTATTTTGTGCCAATAAACTCCTCCACACAATTCCCACCTTTTATAAAGGGGGGAACACAAGGGGGGTTAGTGTCACCTGTCATCCTGAGCGCTGATTCAGGATATAACGTTAATTATTTGAACTATGAGTCAAAATTTTATAATGTCATTGATAGTATAATGGTATAGCCAGTTGAGTCATCAATATGAAAAAATAGTATACATTGTGTTGATAACCGCTTTGCCTGCACAAACTATTGGTGCTATTGGCTTTGTGTTGCGGGACAGGCACACAACACTTCCACCAGTCATTGTAAACAATAATGGATGAGATGAAAAACCAGGAAGTTAAAAAAGCTCTTAACGAGATGGCAAAAACTTATAAAAAAGCTTTTGATACATTGCGCAAGGCAGGTATGTAATAAAAGAATAATGAAACAAACAATTGGTATTATAGGTGGTGGTGCTTCGGGGCTTGCTGCCGCATATTTTGCTTCGCAGAATAGCAACAACAGTGTGCATATATTTGAAAAGCAAAATAAGATTGGGCGCAAAGTAGCTGCCAGCGGTAACGGCCGCTGCAACCTCACCAATATGAATATGGGGTCAGAGCACTATCACGGCGATAAAACATTTGTTGCTGCGGTCCTCGGTGCCTTTTCATTGCAGGATACCATACAATTCTTTGAAACTATAGGCATCGTTACCACGACGCTTCAAAACGGCAAAGTGTACCCTGCATCACTGCAGGCTACTACCGTGGTGCGAATACTTGAACATGAACTATCGCACAATAATGTATCCATACACCTATCCCGAAAAATAGAAAGTATTAAACCTGCTGCCAGCGGATTTATGGTGACAACCGCCGGCAAAGAGGAGCACTTTTTTCATAAAATTATACTTGCATGCGGAAGCTGTGCGTATGGACCGCTGGGTGCCTCAAAGGACGGCTACGATTTAGCCCGCATGATGGGACACACCGTTATTGAGCCATTCCCGGCTATTTTACCCGTTACCATCACCAACAAACCTCTGCACACATTGCAGGGCATACGCTGGGACTGCACCCTGAGCGTTATTATTGATGACAGCGTTGTGCAGCAGGTAACCGATGAGGTGCTGTTTACAGCGTATGGCATTTCAGGTCCGGCTGCACTTTCCATTGCACGGGATGTCAACCATGCTCTTCTTCAGGGCAAGTCAGTAACAATACAGTGCAATATTTTTCCATACTATGCTTACGATGATGTGCGCAACAAATTGATGTACTTACTTTCACAACCTGATAAATCGCTGGAATTTGCCTTATACGGGATTATGAACAATGCAATGCCAAAGGTATTTTTGTCGATAGCTGGTATTGAATATACCCTGCCGGCTGCCGCATCCCTCAACAACATTGATGCCATCATCAACGCTTTTACACACGCGACGTTGCATCCTGGAGCAATACGTCCCTTTACCGAGGCAGTGGTTGCTGCTGGCGGCGTTGCTACGGACGAGGTTAATCCCACAACAATGCAATCAAAGCTGGTACCCGGACTTTTTATTACCGGAGAGCTTTTGAATATAGACGGCAACAGCGGTGGATATAATCTTCAGTTTGCATGGAGTACTGGAGCTATTGCCGGAAAACATTGCTAAACCATAGCAGAAAGGCTACACAAGTAGCAGGGAATTACACAGCCAATTACTGCCTTATGAAAACTTTAGTCAAAAGCTGCCTCATAAACAGCATGTTGCCACTACTTATAAAAGATGAAAATAGGTTGCACGGCAAACCTTGTAGAAGGCACTTTTGCAGGCTGTCATTATGAAGGGAGTGAAGAATATCATAGCCCCTCTTTGAACGAAAGGGTGAAGTTAACACGGCTCTGACCCCATTTTTTAAGTCATACCTGCGGGATTAACGAAAAAACAGCGAAGGCATGGATGCCGTAGCGCCATACGGCTCGTGCGAGGACAAAGGCAGGATGTCTTCCGCAGCACGATGGAAAAGATATACTATATACAGAAAATAAGGCTCACCGCCGTTTGAGGTGGCTCAACACCAATACAAAAGGCGACGTTTTTTGCCGAGTACCGCAAGCACACTGCGGAATAAGGGCGAGGACTGTTTGAGACCCGATGTAATCGGGGCGAGTTCCGCAGCCCCCGCAGTGTGCAAGGAACGGAGGGAATCCCGAATGGAATGAGGGACAAAAAATGATAGTCGCCAAGCCGGGGGAAAAGAGATACACAAGAGAAAAGGGGGCTGGCGCATGAAGCCCC
>JAKPOE010000111.1 GCA_029548025.1 Spirochaetota bacterium | reverse complement strand
GGTACCATAACTGGTAATCTCACCATTATGAACAACCGCTTTATCAAGTATGGTAAAGGGATGTGCACCTCCCCACCAGCCAGGTGTGTTTGTTGGAAACCTGTTGTGTGCTATCCACATATACCCTTTGTAATCCTGAATGCGGAAAAAATCAGCGATGTCTTCAGGAAATCCAACACCCTTAAACACCCCCATATCTTTGCCCGAAGAAATAACATAGGCATCGCCCATGGTGTTGATTGCCATAACAATATCCACCATGGCATCATCTTCACTTTGTCCAACGGGTATCTGCTCTTTTAGGGGATTTACAAAATAACGTTTGAAGTACGGACCTGACGGGATAATACTTGTAGGAAAAATTGGGATTTCATCTGAATGGTGAACTTTTGTTCTTAGTTCCAGAAAGGCTTCAACTTTTTTAATTATTTCACTATGTCTTCCACCCTGATACATAATATGTACCGCATAACTATCCTTATGTCCGGGGTATATACCATAGGCAGCAAATCCACCGCCAAGCCCGTTGCCCCGTTCATTTTGTATACGAATTGCTTCACGGATATAACTTCCATCAATCTTTGTTCTATCAGTATTTATTATGCCTACTATTCCACACATATATACCTCTTCATAACTATTGTGGTGATTACCAAAAATAGCTCGTACCATGAACAATTCAATGGAAATGCTCATGTCAATGTTACAACTATGTTAAATTTTACATAACATAAGGCTCTAAATTCTGGCGATAGTTACTCTTTATTTATTTTTTATAAACCAATTAATCCTTGACCTATAAAAAAGATTTTTATATATTTTTTTGTAATGATTGACGTTTGTTCGTTTTATAAAAAATAATGGTAGAGAGCAGTTCATTGTTAACCAGTTAATACAGTGGAGCATGAGGTAACGATGGAAATAGCATTCAATCTTACCGGATTAGAAACAATAGAACAACGTACCATACCTCTGGACAGTTCCGTTATCTATGATGTTATCATTACAGGCGGAGGACCTGCGGCACTTACCGCTGCAGTTTATTGTATGCGTAAAGGTGTTAAAACAGGGCTTATTACCCTTGATGTTGGCGGACAGGTTGCAGAAACTTCTGTTGTTGAAAATTATATGGGCTATAACCATATTGAAGGTATATCTCTGGTGCAACGGTTTAAAGAACAGGTGGAACAGTTTGAAATTGGTTTTTTGCAGGGATATAAAGCCATACAATTACAGGACGGCACTATAAAGAAAGTAACATGCGAAGACGGGAATACCTATATGGCAAAAGCTGTTATTAT
>JAKPOE010000100.1 GCA_029548025.1 Spirochaetota bacterium | reverse complement strand
CTTGACGCTGGCATATGGTTTGCTTATATATAAGAGTGAGCTGGGAAAATCCTGGTACACAACAATTTCCTTCCAAAGTATTCCGCTATGCTTTTGTAGAGCTAGAGGTAATCGCCCGATTACCTCTTTTTTTTATTTTTTGAATCACGTAATAAAACCAACTCGCATAAACTGTTTATTACGTTGAACTTCCTATATAAATATAAATGTTTTTATTTTCCAGTGTCTTTAGTTTCAATAGAGATGCCAATGACAGGCTTTCAGTCAGTAGCTGGGAATAAAAATACAGCATCATGATGCTATTGTTTATGAAAAGGCTGCAAAGCATTGTTAAGCATATCTATAGTATAATTTATCTAATAATTATGGTATCAGGAATTTTATACAACGAAATGTTATCAATACACCATGCTTTGATCTCATCAACCGAAAGTTTTTTTACACCTTTACACACTATCTCTGCAACAAGCATTTCGATGGTGCTGTCACCGGTAAACGTAACATGTCCTGTCACTCGGACACTTTCTATACACGGATGATACTGCAATATACGTTCAACCTCTTTTGGATATACATTATAACCATTTTTCAGTATCATATCCTTTTTTCTGCCCGTTATAAATAAATAACCATCATTATCATAATACCCTACATCTCCGGTATGGAGCCACCCATTTTTGATATATTTTTGTGTCATCTGGTTGTTGTTATAATAATGGTTGATAACATTAATCCCCTTAACAATGATTTCGCCATTATTACGTGGTGGTTGCATAACTCCTTCTTCATTGACTATCCTGACTTCATTATAGGGCATGGGTTTCCCAATTGAGCATATTTTATTTTCAATATGAGGCATATTCCAGCTAACAATTGGTGAGGCTTCAGTCAATCCATAGCCCTGCCGTATAACAAAGCCTTTTTCAGCATACCACTCCTGAAGCTCTCGTGAAAGATAATCTCCACCACTTACCCATAAGCTGATATTTGAAAAGTCTACATCACGTTCAAAAAGCGCTTTCATAATACTATACATAGCAGGCACACCTACAAAATAACGCACTTTCCTGTTCAACAATAATTTAAATAATTTTTTAGGTGAAAACCTGTCAACAAGACATATTTCAGTCTTTGATATCAGCGGTATTATGAGTGAGGTAGTAAGTCCAAAAGCATGAAACAATGGTAGCGCTGCTATCATCATTGAGGCATAGTGAGGAAGCATCCACGCAACACTTTCTGCACTGTGATATATCCCGGTATGAGTTAACACAGCCCCTAATGCTTTCCCATCCATGGCAGCAGTAAAAATTATTGCAGCACCATTTTTTTCTTCTGGAACATAATCCATGTTATAATCATCAGCATCAAGTATTGCTTTTATTGAAGTAAAGCTACTACTATCGTCAATGACGATCATTTCACATCCCCTGGATACAAGACCTTGCTGTGTTAACCTATCCGCAATGAAACTCCGGGTAATGATACATGCAGGCGTAGTGATGTCATGGTAATACTTAAGCTCATATTGGCGCGCCATTGGATTTACTAAAACAGGCATCGCATTACATTGCAAAATTGCGAAAAAACAATAGATAAAATATGGTGTATTTCCTATCTGCATGATAACATTTGAGCTATTGGCAACTCCTGCCTTGCGGAGGGCATAGGCAATCTTGCTAACGTTCAAAAAAGCATCACTGTATTTGATCATTTCATCATTATACACAATAAAAATGTCATCAGGATATTGTGAACTTTTGTTTAAAAAAATCTCATAAAGGTTATAAGTATGCTGCTGGTTCATACAAGTAATTTCCATTATATTTTTGGCGATAGTTATTGTACATGATTCTTTGAAAAAATACAAGTAAATCTATCAGTTATAATAATGATTTTCTTGACTTATACAGTAAATATATTATAATACAAAAATATCACAGAAGAGCCGCTAATTTATGATTGTTTTAACGTTTGTCATCATCCTTCAAATATCATTTGTAATTCATGTATATTATATCATAAGTTATATTACAAAGAAGCAGGATAAGGATTTCAAGGGCTTTCTTTTTACGTCCATAACAAATATATTTTTAGCACTGTTCCTGTCTGTTTTTATCTTAATTTTTCCACAGGAACTTAAAGAAATTAACCTGGAACGTATTCTTTTTATCGAATCAGGTGTTGTTTTTTTAATAATGCTTTCCGTTAAAGCAAAAATTGCTTCAAATATTTATAAACGTGCTCAGGATCCCCAGCATTTCCATTATTCATATTTTGGAAAAAAAGTTTTACATCCATCGGTAGTTAAGATGTCAGAACTTTTTACATACTTTTTAACACTCCCTCTAACGGTGATATGTGGTGCTTATTTTATTGTAAAATTAGGCTGTGGCAAATAGATCATCATTTTTTAGCAGCCTGAATTATAGACAGTACCAATGAAGGAACATCAAACAAATCCTGCATGGCGATATATTCTTTTGTAGTATGCACCTGCCGCATGCCAGAAGAAAGGTTTACTGCTTTTATGCCACGTGCATTTAATATATTGGTATCACTACCTCCCCCTGAAACAGCTAAAAGTGGCTTTTTCCCGATGCTTTGTAATGCCTTCATAGCTATGGAAACAATACTGTCATTTTCGTTTATACTATATCCCTCATAATCCATATTACTTGTGACCGTAATCTTTGCTTTATATCGTAGTGCAATTGTTTTAGCAATAGAAGTAATTTCTTTTTTTATGGTCAATACCTTATTTTTTTTACGTGAACGAGTCTCAAGAGTACATTCAGCTTCTTCTGCAACAATGTTGGTTGCTCGCCCACCTTTTATAGTTCCAACATTGACGGTAGTTTCATCATCAATTCTTCCATGGGGGATGTTAGTGATTATTTCTGATATTACCCGTATTGCGCTGATACCCTTTTCCGGTTCCATCCCTGCATGAGCAGCTTTCCCTTTAACATGTATCTTCATACTGATGTGAAATGGTGCTGCAATAACCACCCCCCCTACCGGTCCATCACTGTCAAAAACAAATGCATATTTTGCCTGCACCTGTTTTAGATCAAAACCTTTTATTCCATATAATCCGGTTTCTTCAGCACATGAGAATAAAAATTCAATATTCCCATGGGGTAGTGTATTTTCTTTAATACATAGTATTGCTTCCAAAAATCCTGCAACAGCCGATTTATCATCGGCACCTAAAATTGTATTCCCATCTGAAGTAATTTTATTTTGTTTTATTAAAGGTTGTATATTTTCACAGGGGGTAACGGTATCCATATGGCATGAAAAAAGGATGGGAACATAACTATTGTCACCCGGAATCTTTATCCACACATTATACGAATTATTACAGGGATAGGTTATGCATTCAACACCAGCTGATTTACTGAAATTAACAATATAATCAATAACACCTTTTTCCTCCCATGACGGAGAAGAAATTTTGACAAGGTCAATAAAAGTTTTAATCAGTCTTTCTTCATTAACATGTGGTGTCTTTTTCATATTCATATGCCTCACGTATATTTTGCGGTTAACTTTTTTATTTTAACACTGTATTCTTCAACTATTTTATCCCGCGCCTCATCTGTCAACGCCTCACAGTATATATGTACAGCAGGCTGGATTGGATCGGGTAAGATTAAAATCCATCCTTCATCATACACTATCCTTATACCGTCTACCAGTTCAATATGACCATTAGA
>JAKPOE010000077.1 GCA_029548025.1 Spirochaetota bacterium | reverse complement strand
TCTAAAAGAATTTGGCGAGTATCCTCTTTTAATGTCTTTTTCAGATACTCATGAATCATTGCACCAGATGGCGCTTTGCCTGAGTGGTGAATTTACACCAAAATCATCTCATCCCTGTTTAATGATTGATAAATGATACATTCTGGCATATATATTCATATTCCATTCTGCAATACTAAGAAATGTGATTACTGCGATTTCTATTCCATACCGTGCAATCCATCACATAGCAATTTTCAACAAATCAAACATGCATACATCAATGCACTGGTATCCGAAATCATTCATTATTCATCTGAACTAAACAATTATCTGGTAGATACCATATATATTGGAGGGGGTACTCCGTCGCTGCTGCAATGCAGTGATTACAATGTCTTGCTTACTGTACTGCATGATTATTATGCAATTGCCTCTGAGGTTGAGATTACTTTGGAATGTAATCCCGATGACTATTCCAAAAATTATATACAACAACTATCGCACATAGGCTTTAATAGATTTATATTGGGAGTACAAACACTTGATACCAGAGCACATAAGTATATTGGAAGAAAGTCAATGCTTTGCACCATGGAAGAAATACAGGAATTTTGCACTATTCCTGACATTATACCATGCATTGATATTATTGCCGGCATTCCCGTTCAGTCGGTAACTAACTATCGTTCAATGCTCAACAGTATCATTCAGTGTAATCCCAAACATATCTCTGCATATATGCTGACGTATGAAACAAATACACCTTTGCGCTTACGCACAAAAAATCCCCTGCAATATGCAAATTTTCAGCGAATCATGTTTCAAAAAACAATCGATGCGCTGGTGGCATCAGGCTACAACCATTATGAAATTTCCAATTTTTCAATCCCGGGATACGAGTCAAAACATAATCTAAAATACTGGAATTTTGAAAGCTATATTGGTTTTGGTAGCGGTGCACATTCATTTTATAACAACAAACGCTATTACAATGGTACCATTGATGACTACATGAACGATGCAATTGCAAGCCGTACGGAGGATATACGCACACAACCGGACAGCGTCCTTGAATATTGTATGAATAAGCTCAGGTTAAAACAGGGATTTATGATCAATGACATGCGTAACAAAACAGGGTACCTGCCGGCTGAATCATTTTACCAGTCAATACATCGTTTAATTGATAAATCATTATTAATCATGCAAACCTGTGATGGTGATATCTGCATTCAATGCACGGATGAGGGGATGTTCATGCTGGATACAATACTGCTTGAATTAGCAAGCAGTGTATCATAGCAATTGAATGATGATTGATTGAAAAAATTAAAAATATGTATTGCCATAGTAATATGTGTCGGCAAATCAATGCACTAAAAAAAGGTTGTTCTGCTTATCTAAGCTTAATATTATTTACACTATATCAAGTAAAAAAGATGGGAGTATTAATCTTTTATAACAAAATATTTGCTATAAATAGAATTGATCCTCGAATAGTAATCCGCAAGGCGGTCATTATTGATTTTTTTAAAGTAAAATGTCAACAGTTGGGAACCACGTATAATATAATTGTTTAGATCTCTTCCTTTTAATCCTTTAATTATTTCAATATTCCCTTTTTCAATATAGGCCAATCCCATGGCAATATATCGCTGTAAATTTGAAATATCTTTTGCAAGCTCTTCATCGTTTTGGGCTATAAGCTTTGAAACTTTGATTTCATCAAGCCCCCCTGACAATAAAAAGTATTTTTTTATTTCTTTCATGGAAGCATTGATAGTTGCTCTGTTGACTGCATCCTTAAATAATGATGAAAACTTTTCAAATGCAACCAGTTTTTCCTGATCTGATTCAGGCACAGTACCAAACATTTTTTTGTATAAATCAAATGCAATCTTTTCAACCTCCTGACAATCCTGATCAGCATTTATCACTGATTTTAATTTATGATAATTTTTTGGATTACGGTCTAGTATTTTTATATAAAGATTAACGCCGTTTAATGCTTCTAAATAAATGGGGAGATTATTTGAAGAAAAATCTCGTTCAGTATATTTTTTCATTCCTTCAATAATCATTGAAGACTGTGCTGTGATGAGCAGTGCATCCATGTCAGGCTGGAAATCTCTGGATGACCGTTTACGGGAACTATCGCCATAATCTTTTCCCGAATCCAACACCGTATTGTTGTTTGCTTCAGGTTTATTCTCGGGTATATTGTCCTGTATATCTATCTCATCATCCAATTTAAATAAATCGTCATCTAAGGTAAAATCATCAGGTTGAGACATTGATACAACCTCACTGTAATAATGGTATATGTTCTTACTCTACAGGATATACATCAATAGTGCAAGCTAATTTAAAGTATAATTATTCTCAGATTGAATCACTGCCATACATCTCAATCCTCAATTTTTTTAACTCAGCATTCATATAGTTCCATGTATAATCTATCAGCTCCTCTACACTCATGTTTTTAAATTTTTCCGGTGTTATTTCATCAAGTACCCGTAATATTATAGGATGTTTTCCATGATAGTCGATACTATATTTAGGAAGGGCAAATCGTGTACCTTCTATGATAATGGGCATTATGGGAAGATTCAACTTTTTTGCTAACAGAAATGCTCCCAACTTAAATTGTTTTAAATGACCATCCGGCGAACGTGAGCCTTCGGGGAATATATACACCGAACTACCTTCTTTTAAATGCATCTCACACTCATCCATCATCTGTGCTATACTTTTTTTATCGCCTCGCACCAGTTTGATATATCAGTTCAATACCATATTCCAGCCTATAACCGGAACCTTAAATATTTCTGCTTTTGACACCCATTTAAAATGTTTATATAATCTGAATGCAACTAATATGTCAAGCTGTGACTGATGATTGGAAATAATGATATACGGTTTACTATTTTTGATCTTATTTCTTCCCTGTACAGTAATTTTCCATGGTGGCATAACATAGGTATAGAGTGAACCCCAGAAACAGGTAAAAAGATGAAGTAAACGCAACCTTTTATCAAAAGGGTAGGTCATAATCCGGATAATGACAGCAATAATAAAAAAAATCAGCGAAGTTATAGCTACAAATGTAAAAAATAGAGATGTTATTATTTTCCCTTTCATACTGTATGATATCTCCCGTGAAAATATTTGTAATGATTGTAATAATCAATTTCAAAATTCATAATTAATTTATCATGAATTTATGATTAAGAAAAAAATGTAATTTATTCTATCACACAATATAATTGTTTTATTAGAAATTTTCAATTATTCTTTTGTCAAGCGTATTATGATTATTTATAATCGTTGAATATATTCTAAAAATTGTGGTATAAATGTAAAAATATCCTCAACAATACCATAGTGTGAAACATTAAAAATGGGAGCATAGGGGTCTTTATTAATGGCAATTATTGTTTTTGCTCCTTTAATTCCTGCAATATGCTGCGAAGATCCTGATATTGCACATGCAATATAAACCTTTGGTGATATGCTTTTTCCCGTAATGCCAACCTGTTTGCTATATGGCAACCAACCGTAGTCGCACACAATACGTGAACCAGCTACGGCACTGTGTGGGAAAAATTTTGCAAAATTATAAATCAATGTCAAATTATCCTTTGATCCAATACCTTTCCCCACACCAATAATAATATCGGCTTCATCTAATGATGAATCTTTATTCTCACTTATTATAAATGTACACCATTGTTTTATAGCAGTATCTATGTTGATTTCAATTACTTTATTAATTAAATCGTCAGCGTCTTTTGCACCATACTCGTCAAAGCTTCCTGGTGTAATACTTGCAACAACAGGTTTATCATCAACTATAGAAACAAACTGGTCTAATTTACCAGAGTAGCTTCCTCGTGCCAATGTGAGATGCTCATCATATTCTATGGTGTGTACCTGCGTTACACAGTGTGCGTTATATTCAATGCTTACTGATGGCAAAAAATCAATGGTAAACGGTGTATGCAATCCAATGATGTAATGTGCCTCAATGTCATGAGCTATCGATGCAATTGCTTTACTTAACCCTGGTGCGTTATAATGATAGATGCCCATGCCAATTACTATTGTTGTAACATCCGGGCGATAGTTACTGGTAATTTTTGCATCATTGCATGGAATAAGCAAATAGACAGGTGTAGTTATATCCTTTGCTATTATATTGGCAGCGGTAAATAATTCTGCAGTTGCTGGATTTATCTGGTTGTTTTTAATATCTGCAATGATAAGTATACTCATAATCTAAACCACTCCATTACGATGTAAAATGTTATATAATTCAACAACCTTTTGATCGGTGCTTCCTTGAATAAATTCACATTCAGTAGTTTTTTGAGGAATTGTATAAAAACTATGATATTGAACCTGCGATGACATTATGGGTTTTATAATGTCAATGTGTTGTTTCTTTGCACGGAGAACATTTGAAAGCGAAGGGTAACGCGGCATGGTACTGCTTGATTGAACTGTAACAACACAGGGAATTTTTAAAACATATTGCATCGAAGTTTGAGCATCCAGTTCACGAGTAACTGTTATTTCATCATCATTAGTTTGTATACTGGTTACTCCGGTAGCATAATTATATCCCATGATAGATGCAATAAGTTGCCCGGTTTGCTGATTCATTGCATCCTGGGACATAACACCAGTAAAAATAATATCATACTCTTTTTTTGCAAATTCAGTTATACATCGTGCAACATAATATGGTATAGCACAATCATCATCTCCGGTTACAATATGGTATGCCTCATCAGCGCCCATTTCAAGTGAGCGACGCAAAGCCTTTTGTACTCGCTCCGGTCCTGATGAAATGGTATGAATATAGTGTGTTAAACCTTTATCTTTTATTTGCAAAGCCTCCTCAAGTGCATATTCATCATATCGATTAATAACATACACGGTTTTTTCGTCATAATACGGTTTTGTTTTTTCCAGATAAATTTTAGCATTAACATCGGGTACCTGTTTTATGCACACTAATATTTTGTATGGTATACTCACAATAGCTTCATCTCCTGTATGGCATTATTGAACAATTGAACATATAGCAAACAACTCTCCCTGTAATTTTATTTCTTAGTGATGAGACCATTATATAAAAATATTTTAAAAAAATCAATAAAAATAACGAACGTTCGTTATTTTTTTCTTGACATTTATGTATGGGAGTTAATAATGCTATTAATAATTCAAAATCTTTTTAATCTGGTGAATTATGAGTGAGATACTATTAGTCCGTCACGGTCAGGGTTCTTTTGGACAGGGTGATTATGACAATTTGTCTGAAAAAGGGCAAAAACAATCCCTTATTTTAGCTGATTATTTATATAACTATCGCTATAACAATAAACAAATTGATGTAATTTATTCAGGAACATTAAAAAGGCAACAACATACAGCACAAATACTTATTGATTATTTTCTATCAAAAGGCATGCAGGTTCCTTCATTGCAAACTGATTCACGATTAAATGAGTATGACTCAATCAATATTATAAAAACCATATTTCCCATATTGCTTAATGATGATCCGCACCTTGATGAAGAGATAAAACAAATATATACTGATAAAAAAGCTTTCCAGCGCGTTTTTGAAAAAGTTATGCTTTATTGGATAACAACCAAAACATCATTTGAAGGCATTGAATCCTATGAACATGTTAAAAAGAGGGTGAACAGCTTTGTCACTGAAATAACAAAGAATCATGGGAGAGGGAAAAATATTGTATTGGTTTCTTCAGGAGGCATCATTGGAACAACTGTGCAGATGGTTCTTGGTTTTAGTGATGAAACCACCATGCAGTTAACATGGCAAATAGTAAATACATCGATGACACATCTACGATATAACGATAAAGCTCTGGTATTGGCTTCATTCAATGCATATCCTCACATAGAGTTATTACAAGATGCATCGATGAAAACGTACAGGTAAACTATATTTTAATGGAGGCGTTTTATGGATTTTGAAATTTCTGATAAGATGAAAACAATTTTAGAGCTTATTGATGAATTTGTGGATAAAGAGCTTATCCCTTTAGAGCAGGAGTTTGTAAGTAAAGATATTAAAGCAATGATGCCTGTTCTGGAAGAAAAACGAAATATGGTTAAAAAAATGGAGCTATGGGCACCTCAGGTTCCAAAAGAATATGGTGGCATGGGTCTTGATTTAGTAGAGCATGGGCTTGTTTCAGAATCACTGGGCAGGACTCCGCTGGGACATTATGTGTTTGGTTGTCAGGCACCGGATGCAGGTAACATTGAAATATTGATTAAATATGCCAATGATGAACAACGTGAAAAATATTTGTTACCGTTAATACAGGGCAAAATACGAAGCTGTTTTTCAATGACCGAAGTTGATCTGCCAGGGTCCAATCCGGTATTACTGGATGCAACCGCAGTAAAAGATGGCAATCAATATGTAATAAATGGGCACAAATGGTATTCGACTGCTGCCGATGGTTCTCAATTTTCTATTGTCATGGCTGTCACCAATCCGGAGGCTCCAGTTTATTTAAGGGCAAGTATGATTATAGTTCCTACAGATACATCAGGTTTTAATCTGGTGCGAAATATCCCAGTTATGGGACATGAGGGTAGTGGTTATTTTAGCCATGGCGAGATATTGTTACAAAACTGTCGGGTTCCGGTAGAAAATTTACTTGGTCCAGAAGGACAGGGTTTTGTTATAGCTCAGGAACGGTTAGGTCCTGGTCGGATTCACCACTGTATGCGATGGCTGGGTATATGTAAACGATCATTTGATTTAATGTGTTCACGGGCTAATAAGCGTATCATTGCTCCTGACGGTAAAACTTTAGCTTCCCGACAGATAATCCAGGAATGGGTAGCTGAATGTGCTGCTGAAATACAGGCAGCAAGGCTTATGACATTACAGGCTGCGTGGAAGATAGAGCACTTAGGACAAAAAGAAGCCAGAATAGATGTTTCACTGATAAAATTTTATGTGGCAAATGTAATGCAGAAGGTAGTTGACAGGGCGCTACAGGTGCATGGTGGTTTGGGCATGACTGATGATACCATTCTTGCATTTTTCTACCGTCATGAACGTGCTTCGCGCATATATGATGGTGCAGATGAAGTCCATAAAACTGCAGTGGCAAAAAGGATATTGTCAGGCTATGAAGGCAGAGAAATCAGATAATTTCAATGAATTATTCATTGATAATTACAACAATTTCAGGAAGAGTATTAAAATCGTTCTGGATGAAATTGTCACCAAACTGTATGATGATAATAAACAGCTTATCAAAGTTAAAAAGTCTGATCAATCCATCAATAATCTTAAAAGGATTATAAACACTGCTATTAGTATAAGTAATAAAAAAGGCTATGCTGCAATGAGTATGCGAGAGCTCTCACGTGCTTCATCGTTAAGCATAGGAGCTCTCTATTCTTATTTTCCTTCTAAAGATGAACTTTTACATATTATTCAACAGTATGGACGAGCTGCAGTTGAAAAAACATTGTCGAGTGCATTAAGCAAGGCTTCATCCACAAAAGATAAATTATATAATTTTATCCATGCACATATATTTATAAGCGAAGCATTGAAAGATTGGTTTTATTTTTCATATATGGAAACACGATATTTTACAGGGATTGAATATAATAAAACTATCGAAAGTGAGCTTTTTACAGAATCATTGATTGATAGTATCATAAAAGATGGAATAAAAAAAAGTGAATGCAAATCAAATTTAAACAGCTCATTGATTGCATCAGTAACTAAGGCAATGATGCAGGATTGGTATCTTAAGCGCTGGAAATATAAAAGAAGAAATATACTACCCGAAGAATATGCATTGGAATGTTTTAATATTATTTATAACTATATACATAACGGGTAGATTTTATATAATTTATTTATAGAAGGAGGAGTTGCTGTTATTCCGTGTATGGCATCCATAGCAGATAAAAGCGTATCGTGAACCTCATTATAAGGCAAAGTTGAGTCATGTTAGGTGGTATAGAAGAATCTCCTGTATAAACGAATAGATTCTACGAGGCTGTGTCCCTCAGAATGACAAAGTGGCAATGTGCCATTCTGAACGGAGTGGAGAATCTCATTGTTTTGAGAAAGGGGAGATACTTCAGTTGTTATCGCTCTTTCAGAACGACATAAAATGCTGTATCCCTCAATATGAGAATGTTGTGCGTGTTATAATGAATCATCTCTTTAAAATGGTTTTAGGAATTAAAGTTACATATTTGCATTACGAGTCAAGCCCGTAATGACAGAAGTTAATAATTCTTTTCAAAGGAGTTTATTGTATGGAAAATTATATAGATAAACCAGCAGATATTCGTGAAGGCGAGGACATTGATAAACATATACTGTTTGATTATCTGGTTAACAATGTTTCTGATATAAAAGGAACTATTGAAATAAAACAATTTCCAGGTGGTTTTTCAAACCTGACGTATTTTATCAAAATTGGCGATAGAGAATTAGTATTAAGGAGGCCTCCTTTTGGTAAAAAAGCAAAAACAGCTCATGATATGCATCGTGAATTTGTAATATTAAAAGCATTGAAGCCGGTATTCCCTTATTGTCCAGCTCCATTAGTATATTGTGATGATGAATCCGTTATTGGTGCCCCATTTTATGTTATGGAAAGAATCAAAGGAATAATACTGCGTAAAGAATTACCACAGGGATTGAGCTATACACCTGACGAATTTAAATATTTATGTGAGCAGCTGCTGGATATACAGTGTCTGCTTCATTCTTTACATTATAAAGAGTTAGGACTGGAAAATTTTGGAAAGCCTGATGGTTATATTGAGCGACAGGTACATGGATGGATAAATCGTTACAATGATGCTCTGACCCCTGATGCACCATCATATACCGAAATAATTACGTGGCTTAAAGAAAAATTACCTGAAACGCCGACTAGAGCAGCTATTATTCATAACGACTATAAATTTGACAATGTGGTGCTTGATAACAAAAATCCAAAAAAAATAATTGGTGTATTAGATTGGGAAATGGCAACGATTGGTGACCCTGTCATGGATTTAGGGAACTCACTTGCATACTGGGTGGAAAAAGAAGATCCAGAGGATATGCAACTTATTCGTTTAATGCCTACCCATCTGGATGGTGCATTAACACGGAAAGAACTGGTCAATAGATACCATGAAAAATCAGGCATAGATATGAGCGATTTTGATTATTACTACTGTTTTGGTTTATTCAGGTTAGCAGTTATAGCCCAGCAAATTTATTATAGGTTTTATCATGGTCAAACTAAAGATAAGCGTTTTTCTACCCTGATTCTGGCGGTACAAATACTTGAAAAACAGGCTAAACGGGTAATTGAAAAATCACATTTATAGATTTTAATCGGGACTTCTTTCTAATATTTCTTTTGTCAGGTTCATATAATCATCAGCTCCATTGCTGTTTGGTTTATATTCAAAGATTGTTTTTCCCCAGCTTGGCGCTTCCTGTAACAATACATTTTCACGAATTAATGTCTCAAACAATTTACCGGGCAAACGTTTTTTTGTTTCATCTATTACTTCTACATTTATTTGCTTTTTAGGATTATACATGGTTCCTATTATACCCGTTATTTCTATTTCTTTATTTAATCTGCGTTTTACCATCTGCACTGCTTCAAAAAGGTTATACATGCCATGAAATGGTAAAAACTGAACCTGCAAGGGAACAAAAATTTCTTTTGCAAAAGCAAGGGCATTCAAAGTTAAAATTCCTAAAGAGGGTGGGCAATCAATTAAAATGAAATCATAACCAGAAATATTTTCCAGAGCTTCCTTTAACAGAAATTCTTTTGCAGGAAGTGGAATAAACTCAATATCCTTTAAATCATTTTTAGATGGTAAAATATGCAGACCATTTCTATCAATTAAGATTTCTTTATACGCAATCTCACCCTTCAGGATATTATATATTGAGTAAGTCAGATTATGTGGATTATAACCAAAATGATAGGTTGACTGAGCCTGATGATCAATATCAATGACAAGAACTTTTTTTCCAATAATTTGTAGTGCTGCTGCAATATTTACCGTACTTGTTGTTTTTCCAACACCTCCTTTGTTATTTGAAATAGCAATTATTCTCATGTAATTAATCCTTAATATTTTTTATAAAACTCATAATTATTGCATCGATTAGATATCCTTGTTTATTTATCGCACAATTAACAAACGTATTATACTAAAAATTATTAATACTTTTATATATGAATTGCTATGTTTTTTGCAATTATAAAAAATTTATTTTGCCATAATTATTTAAAAACAATGATATTAAAAATAAAAATGGGGATTATTCAAAAATAATATCAAGATTACAGTACAATAAATATTGAATTCCAGCTATGCTTAATCACTGTAAAATACAAGTAAAAAATTTTTATGAATATATGGAGCAATATGGTTTGATGTGTGCTATTTTTTTAAAATTTACCAAATAGGTAAAGAATCAATAAAATAGGTTTTATGTGAATTATAGGTTTTATAAAAAAAATTAAATAAATTGTAATAAAATGTTGACAACAATAAGAAGTAATAGTATATATGTATAATAGTATGAATTGTATTTTGGTTTTGTCTCTTGTGAAATTTCAATATGAGGTTTTTTAGAGGTTAAAAGCAAAATCAACATACTGAAAGGCTTTACGCCGTATTTTATTTTTTAAGGAGTTTTCACATGCCCAAAGGTACAATTAAGTGGTTCAACGAAAAAAAAGGTTTTGGATTTATTTCCAAAGAAGACGGTAGTGATGTTTTTGTGCATTATACCGGTATTATAGGTAACGGTTTCAGGACATTAAAAGAAGGACAAAGGGTTGAATTCGAGATCGAAAGCAGCGATAAAGGTCCGCGGGCTGTTTCCGTTAAAGCGATATAATGAATTATTCATTTTAGAAAACCACTTTGCAAAAGCCGCCTTCTGGCGGCTTTTTTAATTACTATATCATTTTAATTTTTTAATGCCTTTTCCGTTTCACGTAAAAATGTTTCAAAAAGTTCTTCATGGTCTATGCCGTATGCTTCTTTAAAAAAGTCTTTTCGTATCATTATAATCTGAGTGATGCCAAAAACTTGCCCCCATAATATGAGCATTAATTGTTTTGGTGTTAATGTTGTTTTGATTATTCCGTCATTAATACTATATTCAATAGCTTTTATTATTAATTCAGTATCACTATCTGCAATTTTTTGACACTCAAGCTTATAGAAGCTCATTGTATTGCTGTTGGTTACCGGATAATACATGCAATTACGTGCTTCGTATGTCATGATAAGATTAAAATAATCAGGATATTTCAAAAAAAAATTATAGAATGCCTTTCCCATGCTGTATAACCTTGTATGACCTTCTAATGGATAGTTGAATGCCTCTTCCAATTTTTCATTAAATAATTTTAATCCATTCAGTGCAACAGCTAAAAACAGCTCTTCTTTATCTTTGAAATAGTGATATAAAGTACGTTTATTATATCCTGCTAAATGGGCAATTTCATCTATTGTGGTTGCATCAAATCCCCTGGTAAAAAACAATTCCTGTGCTATTTCAATGATTCTGGCTGTACGTTGTTCTTTATCCCATTTTATTCTTTCTTCTTTTTTCATAGCAGTAACTTTATATTCCTTTACGTCATTAATAATCTGGTATTAAAAAAATCTTTATGATATATATGTCAAACAAAAAACAGTTGACAATTACACTAAAGTGAAATAATATTCACTATAGTGAAATAAATGGAGGTGGTATGAATACTGCTATCTTTTTATTATTGATTTGTTTTTACCTTTTGATTCCGGCGCTCATCATTTACGTATGCTATAAATTTCCATCAATTAATAAAATAGGTGCTGTATTGTTATGTTATAGTGCAGGCATCACTATAGGAAATATAGGCATATTGCCTGAACAGGCAAAGTCTATACAGGATATAAGCTCCAACATAGCTATCATTTTAGGTTTGCCAATGCTCCTCTTCACAATAAATATTAAAACATGGTTCAGGTTAGCCGGTAAAGCACTACTGGCGTTTACACTGGAGTGTATTGCGGTAGTTATTGTAGTATTTGCTGGATATTTACTGATAAGGCATATAATTCCTGATGCATGGAAGATTGCCGGGATGCTTTTAGGGGTATATACAGGCGGAACACCAAATTTAGCTGCCATTAAAGAAGCATTCAATGTTGATTCAACAACTTTTGTAATTGTTCACACCTATGACACTGTACTTTCAATGGTATACATTATATTTTTAGTAACTATCGCACAAAAACTTTTTTTAAAATTTTTACCGCCTTTTAAAGTAATAAATAATGAAAATGAAGAAGATAAAAATGCAAAGACTGGTGAAGATATTAGATTGTATGGCGATATCTTTTCCAAAAATATTTTGAAAAATCTGGTTATAGCTTTGCTTTTATCAATTGTAGTGGTTGCAATTTCACTGGGTATTGCCGGTTTGTTGCCAAATCAATATCAAACGATGGTTGTCATTTTGGCAGTAACGACAATAGCAATTTTGCTTTCACTTATTCCGTATGTACATAATCTTAAACGAACCTTTCAGTTTGGGATGTATCTTATTTATATTTTTTGTACTATTGTTGGTTCGATGGTAAATGTTGATAATATTATTCATATTAATATACCGCTATTGTTTTATGTGTTTTTAGCAATTTTTGGGAGTTTATTGGTGCATGGTATATTGTGTAAGATTTTTTCCATTGATACTGATACCTATATCATCACTTCAGTTGCAGGCATATGTTCACCACCATTTGTTCCAGTGGTTGCCGATGCACTCCACAATAAATACATTTTATTGTCCGGTATTACTACCGGTGTTATTGGCTATGCTATTGGCAATTATCTTGGCATAACATTGGGATATGTTTTCAGTTCTATATAAGTAAAATAATAATAATAAATAATTATTATTATAGGAGGTATCGCATGGCAATAACACAGCTTCCACCAAACGGTATTGAATACAATAAGGTTTTGTCCATGATGAAACAGTATCGGAAAGATGATGCTAACTGGAAACAGGGAAAAACATTCAGCCTTGTTTATCATAGAGATGATGCACACACTAAATTTTTGCAAAAAGCATTTGAACTATACTTTGATGAAAATGCGTTAAATCCCATGGCTTTTAAAAGCCTTAAGAAGTTTGAAAATGAAGTGGTAAAAATGACTGCAAACATGCTGCATGCAGGTCCAGAAGCCTGTGGTACCATGACATCGGGTGGAACTGAAAGTTGCTTGCTTGCTGTTAAAACCTATCGCGATAGGGCACGTTCATTACATCCGTGGATTAAAAAACCGGAAATGATTGTTCCTGAAAGCATCCATGTCGCTTTTGAAAAAGGAGCAGAATACTTTGATGTAAAAATTATACGTGCACCTCTGGATAAAAATTTTAAGGTGGATGTGAATGCTGTAAAAAAACTTATAAACCGCAATACCATACTTATCATTGGTTCAGCTCCATGCTATCCGTATGGCACTGTTGATCCAATTGCTGAACTTGGTTCCATTGCGCATTTAAAAAAAATTCCTTTGCATGTTGATGCATGCCTTGGCGGGTTTTTATTGCCATTTGTTGAAAAATCAGGCTATGATATCCCCCCATTTGATTTTAGAGTGAATGGTGTTACCTCAATGAGTGCTGATGTACATAAATATGGATTTAGTGCTAAAGGTGCTTCAGTCATTGTATACCGTAGTATTGATTATTTGCGCCATCAATTTTTTATTTATGAAAATTGGCCCGGTGGTGTTTTTGCGTCACCTGCTTTGCTGGGCACAAGGCCTGGTGGAACTATAGCAGCGGCCTGGGCAGCAATGGTAGCACAGGGTGAGAAAGGATACATAAAAAATGCAAAAATAATTATGGATACTTCCAGAAAAATACAGCAGGGGATTGAATCAATAAAAGGTATGGAAATAGTGGGCAAACCTGAATCCAGTGTTTTTGCATACCGTTCGATTGAGCCTGATGTGAATACATTTGCTATTGGCGACATCTTAGAAAAAAAGGGATGGCATGTTGACAGGCTCCAGCGTCCCGATGCTCTCCATGCTATGATAACCCCTATTCATGCAAAGGTTGCACAACAGTTTATCAATGATGTTAAAGAAGCTTTTACAACAGTAAGGAAAAATCCTGAATTAGCCTATGAAGGTGGTGCGGCAATGTATGGTATGATTTCCCATATACCGATGCGTAAAATGATTCGGAAAAACATAGCAAAAATGATGGAAGGCATGTACGGTCCTGATGGTGCAATACCAGATTTAAGTATGGATGAAACGGGTGGTGAAGATTTTGCCATGAAAGCGGGCAAATGGTATCTTAAACTGAAAGATACATTTAGCAAGAAATAGTAGTTTGCTTATGCCATTCGTATAGTGCTATTGATAATGCTACTGTTGCATTGAGGGACTCAACCACCTGTATGGGTATGGTAACACGGATACAGTTTTTTATGCTGTGCAATCCCTGTCCTTCTACACCAGCAAGTAAAACTGCATCTTCTGGAAAAGTAAAATCGTATATATTAATTCCTTCAAGGTCTAATGCTATAATTGGATACGATAGTTCTATGAAATCAGGTTGATGTTGATAAAGTGGAGGACCCTGCCATAAAGTACAGTGGAACACTGCACCTGCCGATGAACGTATTGCTTTAGGATGAAAGGGATATGCGGCATTTTTGCATATAATAATATTGTTAACACCAAATGCTACGGCACTTCGTATAGCCGCACCAACGTTGACTGGATCCTGAAAAGGAATCATGAGCGATAGTCCCTGAGTATCCATATTCCATGGTGTTATGGGTGGCACATCAATAACCAGAATTGGCTGATTATTGCCCAGCACATCAATCTCGTTGAAAAGTGCTTTTTTTAATAGAATAATTCTTTGATGTCCAAAATCAGCGATTATCTGCATCAGTTCAGTATCGGTTTCAGCATACTCATCATACAATACAATATAGCGACATAATTGTGGATGAGAAGAGACAAGCTCTTTGATTATTTTTTTTCCGACAACTGTCGACATGCTGCATTTTCTTGGGTCAGTAATAATTTTTTTTAATTCCCTGTAACGTTTATTGTCCCCGGAGGTTATTGCCAATCCATCGCCTGATCTTCCTTCTTTATTAATAAAATATGTTTTTTTTATTATTCCATCTGTTTTTTTATAAACAATAAGTCTTCTTTTATATGATGTGGCAGGCAATGTATACGGTTGATCCATTATCTTTGAATAACTATCGCACAAAGTTATATTTTCTTCATCCACTGATGGCCCTTTCATCAATAAAACAATATTCCCCTGTTGCAAAAAATGATGACATCGATGCAGGGTTTCATCTATTGATTCAACTGCACGAGTAATAACACCGCTTACTTCAAAAAATGACTTTTCGGTTACAAGGTGAGGGTATATTTCAATATTATTGAGTTGCAAAGAATTTTGAACAATAGATAAAAATTGTGTGCGTTTATGCCGGCTTTCAGCCAATATGAAGCGTTTATCCGGATAAACTATTGCCAATGGAATGCCGGGAAAACCTGCGCCGGTTCCAATATCAAGGAGAGGTGAAGGGATGGTGATAAATTTTGTGATAAATAATGAATCGACAAAATGTTTAATGATAATTTCATCAATACTGGTAATGCGGGTAAGATCGTGTGAAGTATTGTACTGTAATAAAAGATGTAAAAATTGATTGAAACGGCTTATAATTTCTTTGGTATAATATAGTGATGCTTTTTCAAAGTATTCCTTAATTAGTTTTTGATACATGGTAATGCTATTACCATAGCACTTTCATAGGATTGATAAGTTTATTATATTGCCATAATGTAAAGTGTAGATGTGGGCCTGTAGACCATCCGGTTGAACCAACTCTTCCTACAAATTGCCCTGCTTTAATATGCTGTCCAGGGCGAACGTGTATTGATGACAAATGTCCATACAATGTTTTAAAACCTTCATCATGTTGTATAATAACTGCTTTTCCGTAGCCGCCCATCCAGCCACAACTGATTACAACACCTCCCCGTGCTGCTCCAACCGGAGTTCCATAAGGTGCTGCTATATCCAGCCCATTATGGAAGCCCCACTGCCTGAAAATGGGATGTAACCTTCCACCGTAAAAAGATGTTAATCGTCCGCCAAGAGGTGATCTAAACATTTCTCGTATGGTAAATTGCTTTGAAAGCTGTGGAGTCATAACATCTGCTTTAGGACGTGCATCGACAACAAATACGGCAATAGGTTTTTCTGGTTTTGATACAATAGATTGCAAACGTAATAAAAATAGGGATGGCGTTAATACATTTTTTTCAGATACATCATAGAGTGAGTGGAGAGAATTTATTTCATTAATATCTGCAACAAAATGGAGAACCCCTTTTTGAGATGGAATAACTATCTTCTGGTCAACTTTTGCTGTAATAGATTCCCATAAAGGATTGGCTCCTATCAAGGTATCAATGTCAATCTTGTGTTCTTTTGCTATCTTCCAGAAATTATCACCCTTTTCTATGGTTTGTATGGTAAACTTTACTCCGGGTATAGTAAGCGTTTGTATATACGCTATATACTCATCATTATTGGCAAAAACATCAGCCGGTTTAAGCAGGCTATTATTACTATCATATAATGAGTTATTCATTAACTTGATTATACAAAATGCAAAACCGAGCAATAGAGTTATACAAAATGTTATACTATAAAATAGCAGTTTATTATTAAGCATGTTAATACCTTAATTTTTTATTAATTTTTTTTTTGTTGCTTTATTCATTTACCTAAAAATAATTTTTTAATATAACTTTGTAAAATGTAATGTCAAATATAAAAATGAATCTATACTATAATAGTTATATTGCACATGATCGTTTGTGAAAACAGGTATAAGCAGAATAAGATTTATCATATTGTAACTAATAAATAAACAAAATTTTAAAGATGCCAATACTATAATTATCGAATAAATGGTGTTAATGAATTATTTAATAATTGATTACTATGGATGGAAAGTCTAGCTGGATTGTTTTTCACGTCAACAATTTTTTTATTCAATAAGTAAATCTCTAATAATTATATTGTTGATTCCCTTTGTAGACGCAGGCATTGGTAAAATTTTTATTATTTTTTAAAAAAACATTTTTAGAAATTTTCATACGATTTAGAACAGTGAAAGAAGTGTTTACAGGGACTGCTTATACGGATATAGCATTGGCATGAACTCAGTGTAAAATACCAGAAAGAAAAGGTATAGTTAAAAAAAGTTACATTTATTATATTTTCATTGAGTGATGATGATATCTTGCCTAATACTGCAATATATGATTTTCATAGATTGCACATCACAGTAACAATTTTAGACTGAGGTATAAAAAGGGATATAATTATTAATCCTTATTAGTTATATCAAATGGAGGATGCCATCCATGATAAATCAAAGGCAAAAAACAGTTGTTATCATTGGTGCTGGTTTCGGCGGATTATGGGTTGCAAAGGAACTATCGAACACCAATTATAATGTAATTCTTATTGATAAAAACAATTACCATACTTTTTTACCGTTACTGTATCAGGTGAGTGCTGCAGAAATAGAACCTGAACAGATTGCTTCTCCGGTACGATTTATCATCAGAAATACAAAAAATATACGTTTCATACGTGGAGAAGTAACAGCTATACACTATGCAAATAAAACAATAGAATGCCTTGGACAACATATACCATTTGATTATCTGGTGGTAGCTGCAGGAAGCGTCAATAGCTATTTCAATATTAGTGGAGCTTCACAGTATTCCTTTCCATTAAAAACACTGGATGATGCAATGATACTCAGGAATCACGTTTTATCCTGTTTTGAAAGAGCTTCATTTATTGATGATAAGAATCAGCGGAAAAGATTGCTTACCATTGTCATTGTTGGCGGAGGTCCTACGGGGGTCGAGTTTGCCGGTGCATTGGCGGAGCTGGTTCATGGGCCGTTACATAAAGATTTTCCGGAGTTAGATTATGAAGAAATCAGTGTTTGTTTGATAGAAGCAGGCGACAGGATATTAAGCATGTATCCTCCAATCTTATCTGAGTATGCAAAGTCTGAATTAATAAAAAAAGGTGTTAACGTTTTGACCCATGCTAATGTTAGTAAAATAGAGGCTACTGGCGTTTACCTGAACGATAGCCCAATAATCCCTACAGAAACAGTTGTGTGGACAGCAGGGGTAAAGGGTGAAATGATAAAAAGTGATTGTAACCTGAAAATATCTACCAACGGGAGAATACAAGTTAACGACAATCTAAACATTCCAGGATATGATGATGTTTTTATTATTGGAGATTTAGCACAATATAGTCAGGATGGAAAGACATTGCCTATGATTGCACCGGTAGCCATTCAGCAGGGTAAATATGTTGGACGACTTCTACAATTAATAGCTAAAAATAAAAAAGCAAAACCATTTCACTATAAAGATAAAGGCAGTATGGTTACCATTGGACGCAACCATGCAGTAACACAGGTAGCTGGTTTGCATTTAAAAGGGTATATAGCATGGATTATCTGGATATTTATCCATATACTCTATTTAATTGGATTTAGAAATAAACTTTTTGTTATGATCAACTGGGTATGGGATTATATTTTCTTTGAAAAGAGTGTAAGGCTTATCTTACCTCGATGCTGCGATAATCCTGATAACACTACATGTAAACGAAGGTTTCCCAACAATCATTTTTGCAATTAATAATCAATGAGCCAGCGACCAGGATCGAACTGGTGACCTGCGCATTACGAGTGCGCCGCTCTACCGACTGAGCTACGCTGGCGGTAACCGAAAATATGCAACAGTCTTTACCGTCAGGGCCTGTATTTGTCAAATAAATTTAGTACGGGATAGGGTCTTACGACTTTGGCGGGCCCGGGATAGGCCGGATCGCCGGCGGGAGCCGTCCAAAAAATACAAATATTCATTAACAGAATGTTATCTTATTATTAATAACTCTTGACAGGAATTTCCCCGTTTGTACCATTGCCCCCATAGGCGTACCAGCTTTTTAAGGACATTCTTTATCTGATTGTTTCATTACTGGGGGCTGCGCAGGAGTTCCCGGATTCTGGAACGACGTTCAAAATCTTACATAAGGGGAGTGGGCCAATGAAGATAGTGGTTTTGGTCAAAGAGGTTCCGGATATGGAATCCAAGTTTAAAATTGTTGGCGATGCCAAGATCGACGAATCCCAGATTGCATTCAAGATGAACGACTTCGACGAGTACGCTGTCGAGGCCGCGCTTCAGCTCAAGGAGAAGTTCGGCGG
>JAKPOE010000074.1 GCA_029548025.1 Spirochaetota bacterium | reverse complement strand
AAAAAACTGCGTTAAATCATGAAAGCTGTCCACTTTCTCCCTTGCTTCAATAATTGATTCAATAGCTTTGTCGCCAACACCTTTAATAGAGATAAGTCCATACCGTATCGCTTTACCCTCAATTGAGAAATCTCTATAGCTATGATTTATATCGGGTGGTAACACTGCTATCCCTTTAGCTTTGCAATCCGTGTAATACTTTGCAATGTTATCGATGTTGTCCACCTGAGCTGTTAAAAGGGCTGTCATAAATTCTAATGGATAGTGTGCTTTAAGATATGCGGTTTGATATGAAACTAAAGCATAGGCTGCAGAATGTGATTTATTAAATCCATAGCGGCCAAAGGTTCGCATCATATCGTACATGGTGCGGGCAACTGATTCATCAATCTTTTTTTGCTTTGCACCCTGAACAAATTTTTCCTCCATTGCATCAATGATATCCATCTTCTTTTTGCTCATGGCTTTTCTAAGTTTATCAGCATCGGGTAATGTAAAGCCTCCCATTACCTGTGATATGAGCATGACCTGCTCCTGATAAACAATAACACCCATCGTATCCTTTAAAATTGGTTCCAGTGAAGGATGCAAATATTCTACTTTTTGGGGATTACGCTTGCGTTCAATAAACTCTTCAACCATGCCCGAATCAAGAGGTCCCGGGCGATAGAGTGCAACAATTGCAATGATGTCATCAAAGTTAGTAGGTCCCAATTTAAGGAGAATATTTTGCATGCCGCTACTTTCAAGCTGGAATACACCCATTGTATCGGCTTTCTGTAAAAGCTTATATGTTTTTGCATCATTAAGAGGGATAGCTGTTATATCAATAGCAATGTTTTTATGTTTTTTAATAAGCTTTATACAGGTATCTATGATGGTAAGGTTGGCTAATCCTAAAAAATCCATCTTCACCAGTCCAGCCTTTTCCAGACTTACCTTTTCATATTGTGATGAAATGCTTCCATCTTTGGGATCTCTGTATAATGGCACGTGCTCCATCAACGGCTCCCGTGAAATGACAACACCTGCTGCATGTTTTCCTGCAGAGCGTGTAAGCCCCTCTACCTTCTTTGCAATAGTGATGAGCTGCTTGCCGGTATCATTTGTTTTGCATAATTGTTTCAACTCATCCGAAGCTTGCAATGCCTCTTCAAGATCCTCATGGCGTATCAATTTTGTAAGGGCATTAACCTGCTGTAATGGTATCTCAAGGGCACGAGCAACATCGCGGATAGCACCTTTTGATTTCATCTTGTTAAAAGTAATAATCTGGCTTACATGGTCTTCGCCATATTTTTGTTTTACATAGTCTATGACTTCGTCACGGCGCAGAGCACAAAAGTCAATATCCATATCAGGCATTTCATTGCGTTCGGGATTTAAAAATCGTTCAAAGAGCAGGTTGTATTTCATAGGATCAAGCTCGGTAATCTCCAGACAGTATGAAACCATTGAACCTGCGGCAGAACCTCGCCCCGGTCCAACCGGTATGCCATGCTTCTTTGCAAATTGTATAAAATCCCACACAACAAGGAAGTATCCGGAAAACTGCATTCGTTGTATAACCGATAGTTCATATTCAATACGGTGCTTCACATAATCAGGAACTATCGCCCCAAACCTTTTTTGTGCCCCTGTATTAACAAGCTCTGTAAGATAACTATCTTTAGTGTAACCTTCTGGAACCTCAAAATTTGGCAGGATAGCATTCCCCAACGGTATCTGGCAGTCGATCATCTCGGCAATTTTGACAGTGTTGTACAGTGCATCAGGGTAATCCTCAAAAATGGTTTCCATTTGTCCGGGAGTTTTTAGATAAAATTCAGAATTGGGGAAACGCATCCGGCTTTGGTCGTTCAGGCTTTTCCCGGTTTGTATGCAGAGCAAAACGTCATGGTAGTATGCATCGTCTTTATTGAGATAGTGAGCATCATTGGTGGCTATAAGCCCAACATTGAGTTGAGCAGCCATTTTAATAAGTTCTTCGTTAACTTTTTTTTGTTCTTTCAGATTGTGGTCCTGCAGTTCAAGGAAAAATTTGTCTTTGCCAAATAGATCGGCAAATTCAGATGCACGTTTATATGCATGGCTTACCTTGCCATCAAGAATGAGTGAAGGTATTTCACCGGCTATGCAGGCAGTGCTTGCAATGATCCCGGTGCTATACTGCGTCAGCAATTCCCAATCTATGCGCGGTTTGTAGTAAAATCCTTCCAGGTATCCCAGTGACGATAGTTTAACAAGATTTTTATAGCCTTCATAATTTTGAGCAAGTAAAATTAAATGATATGCATTTTCATCATTGCTGCCCCGGGTGCTCTGTTTATAAAATCGTGAGCCCGGAGCTATATAAAACTCCTGCCCAATAATAGGTTTTATCCCGGCTTTATGTGCTTCTTCATAAAATTCTATGGTTCCAAACATATTGCCATGATCGGTAAGTGCTATTGCAGGCATGGCGTTATCCACGGCAAATTGTATCAGTTGCTGTATGCGGATTGCACCATCCAGTATGGAATATTCAGAATGGTTGTGAAGATGTACAAAATCCATAGCTTTCTCTCATTATTTTAACATACTAAACTTTTTTAAGCTTGCCAAAATTTCAATGTACCATGCATGGCATGATGTAATATTTGTATGATTGTAATTTCCATATGTGCCAGGGTGCGTTTTATACAGCAGGGATTCAACAGTCACTATCGCACAACAAATACGACATAATAAAAACACCACCGGGAGCACTATAGTAGCAGGTATTTGCAATTTTCAAGCTAAATTTTAAAAAATTGTAATGAGTATGTTTTCATTTCCTTGAAGATAGCTACTATAAGCGTTTGTATCAAGAAGCATTTTTTCCATTTCCAGTTCATTTCATTAATCTTGTTGAAATCATGCGTTTTTTTATAAATTAAGTTTCATCCTCTTTTGACCAGATTCCAAATAGATCTAAAAAATCATCTTTATGATTATTTGACGGTTTATGACAATAATTAAAAAAAACAGGTTGCCAGAATTAAAAAAGCAAATTATAATGGCAGTGAAATTATGGGGTGTATCTACAATGTACATGTTTATTTTATCACAGGTAGTGCATTCCCAATCTATTTTTCAGGAGTAAGCTGATGATTGATACAAAGCTGCTTGACATTTTAGCATGTCCTGCTTGTAAAGGTGATGTTGAATATGATGCTCGCAACGAAAAAATAATATGTACCGAATGTAAAAAGAAATACCCTGTCAGGGATGGCATTCCGGTGATGCTTGTTGAGGAAGCAGAAGAATAATTTTATTGGTTAATTACGAGGTCAAAATATGTTTGATGCAAAACATCCTGTTATAAAAGTAGCAGGTTATATTATTGTGGGTTTTTTTGTGCTGATTATTATTATTTCGTTTGGTATGCCTGATTTTCTTTCACGCATGGGGCTTGATCAGAATACTGTTGCCAAAGTCAATGACGAGGTTATTGGATACATGGATTTTATCCGCTATCGTGATACCCATATGTTTGGCAAAACTGATGATCAAAAGCAGCAACAGCGAATGATAATTGAGCGGATGATTCAGGAAAAACTTTTGGTACAACTTGCAAAAAAAGAAGGGATCATCGTTACCAAAAAAGAGATTAAAAGTGTTATACATAACCGTTTCTCTGATGATACGGGGTCATTCAATGAGTCATTATTTAAAAATTTTCTGGACAGATTCCACATGGGTGTGTCCGACTACTATAAATATGTTGAAGATGAAGTATATGCTGGTAAATTGCAAAACCTGCTGCTTGCTGGTATAAGTGTTTCGCCATGGGAGATAGTTACTGATTATCGTATCCAGAATTCTAAATTAAAAATTCAGTTTTCATTTTTGTCAAATGCAGAATTGGCAAAGCGTTATGCTAACGATATTGCAGTAACCGATGAAGAGATTGATGCGGAATTAAAGAAAAATCAAAAAGAGCTGAAAGATCCAAAAACTGATAGGCAGCGTATTAAAGAAAAGCTTGCCAATGCAAAATTGGAAAGGATAAAGCAGCAGATGACAAAAAATATTAATGACCTTGCTCTGGCGGGAAGATCCTTTGCCGAAGCACAGATGGTGCTTAAAGGTGCTGTGTCATACTCCAATGAATTTAAACCTGGTGATTTAGTCCGTGAACGTGATGATAAAGGGCGAATTCTTTACCCCATTCAGGAGTCAGGGATTTTTCAATCTGATTTATTTACTTTAAGGCAGGGTGTAACATCGCGGCTTATACCTGGTTTTGACGGGCTTTATATATTTACTCCGGTTGTTCGTGTTATTCCGGGGGTACAGGTTCCCGAAAAGGATAAACAATCATTAGAACAGAATCTGTTTTATGCAAAGGCTAATGCGTTGTATATTTCGCTGCTGACCAGGTTGTTTGAAAAGTCAAAGATTATACGTAATCAGAAATTTGAGATGTAGGTATTGAGTGTAATAAAAACTTACAGAATCCATGTAACACAGTAAGGGGTACTATATGAATATTAATGCTGAATATGTTAATCCTTTTCTTGA
>JAKPOE010000041.1 GCA_029548025.1 Spirochaetota bacterium | reverse complement strand
GATTAGCTTGCTACATGATATCGCCAATAACATGAAAATACAAACTTTCAGTATAAAATAGTTTTGCACATTTAATAGATGATACACAACATTGCAAAAACAATAATGGAAGTCTTCTTATGAATTGCTACACTCACCTTGCAATGGTGCACCTATACCTTGCGATAAAAATTAGTGCATGACCCATACATTTTATCTTCTTGACATCATAATAATTATGCTATGCGATAGTTATCGGTACTATATACACTACTCTGGAAGGAGGAACCCATGACCATTGAAACAACCACCTGTATCAGCATCAACCATCTGGCATTACTCAATCGTTATGCTGAGCAATACAAACTACCATTGCACACCTTTATCTTTCTCCTCATTAACTATGTTGCAAAGAAGGAAAAGTGCCGTATGCAGGCGTTTAACCGCATTGCCTACCGCAAACGAAATACCCAGAAGAACTGGAAACGGGTGCATCTGTATGTTTACCATTCAGAATACGAGCTGTTTCTGGATGTGAAGAAGCTGTGGAAGATGTCGCTGGCAAAGATTATTGAATTTTGCATCGAAAAGGTGCTGGTAGAATTTTTACAGTATTTCAATCATCGCTTAAAAGAGATGAATACCGATAACTATCCTAACTATTATGAAAGCAGGGCATACACCTTTTCTTTTTATAAGGAAAATGGCATACATTGCTGCCAATACCACTGGGGACCACCCCCGGAAGTACTCCAGCAGAACGCTTAGTTTCTGATTATACCATTTTATTGTTTTAGCATCAAGCTGATTAGGGTATCTTTAAATAAAGCTACATAAAGCTTTATTTAAAGTATTATGGCCATACAATAATGTTAAAATTGCATTTTGAATGTTGATAATATCAAAAAAAGTTTTATTGATCCCATTAAATAAAATTTGATTTGCTATAAATAATGGTTATATTGTAGTTGTTACAACAATATTTTAAACAGTAATTTAAATTATTTGACAAATTTTTATAGCAAACCAAGAGTTGAAAAATCAATTTAATAGGGAGGCTTAAACAATGCCAAATCTTGGTTTTGGGGAATTAGTAATAATATTTTTTATAGTCATCATTGTTTTTGGTGCTGGGAAAATACCTAAAATTGCTAAAGATATAGGTAGTGGTATTAAAGAGTTCAAAAAAGCACTAAATTCAGATGATGATGTAAAAGATGAAAAAAAATCATGATAAAAAAATACACGGGATATAACCATATATTTATGGGTGTATCCTGTGTAGATTTTTTTTTGTAGTATAAATAAATATATAGAATAATGTATATTTTTGCACATTGATAGAGAGTATATACTGGATTTCATTAGTTATGAATACATCAAGCTAATTTAAAAATAGCTACTGTGAAACAATCTATGAACCAATAATACCATATACAAATATGGTAATAGAAAGTGATAATTTTATAAAAATAAATTTACAAAAGATCAATATCAATAGTAGCATCAAAAAACTTATCAATTGTAATGCAGTACAATGCTCCATTGGCAGCTTGAATTGGTAAATAGTTCAAAAAGTAGTATTACAGTAGTATTAATAGTGATATAATTTTATTGTCATTTAAAATTCAATTTTTACCATCATAGAACATGCATACAATATGAAAAAATATATTAAAAACTTTTCTCTTGAGGAAGTTGAACAGATATTTGCGTCAATAAATGAAAAGAGCTATCGAGCAAAACAGCTTTTTAACTGGTTGTATGAGCGTAATGTTGATAATTTTAACACAATGACTAACTTCTCAAAAAAATTACGTCAATATTTAACCGATAATTATGAAATTTCTGCATTACAATTAATAGATCGTAAAAAATCAAATTGTGATGGTACTGAAAAATTTTTATTTGCAACACATGACAATCATTTCATAGAATCGGTATTTATCCGCAATGATGGTACCGACGAGGGGAGATTGACCATTTGCGTTTCAAGTCAAATAGGGTGTCCTATGGGATGTACCTTTTGTGAAACAGCAAAAATTGGATTTAAGCGCAATCTGGAATGTGCAGAAATTCTTGATCAGATTAATAAAGTACGACAGCTAACCGGTTTGAAAAATAACAATATCGTTTTTATGGGAATGGGTGAGCCTTTTTTAAACTATGATAATGTCATGAAAGCAGCTGCTATTATGAACTATACATTTGGATTTCATATATCAGTAAGGAAAATTACTATTTCAACCTGTGGTATTTATGAAGGTATACAGCGCTTTATTGATGAAAAAATGCCGTACAATTTAGCAATATCATTGAATGATACCGATATGGTTAAGCGTTCAAGATATATGCCGGTTGAAAAAAAATATCCAATGCAAAATATTATTAGATTACTGGATGTAAAATTTCCTGTTTCACGTAACAGAGTAACCATTGAATACGTCATGCGCAAAGATAATATATCTGAAGAAGATGCGCAACGTTTAAAAAGTATGTTCAAATACAACAGAATAAAGTTAAATCTTATCCCATTAAATAAAGGAAAACATAACATGGAAATTCCAGTTGAAGAAGAAATAAATAAATTTATAAAAAGACTTGAAATTATGAATATACCCATATCTATAAGGAAAAGTGCAGGCAGTGATATAGATGGTGCATGTGGTCAATTGTCTGGCAGACATTATTTATAAAAAATATTTGTACGATAGTAGGTCCGGATAATGATAACTGATATAATTGCATGGATTCGTGAGCATAAGGTATTTACTTTTGTCGGTATTCCACTCATATGTTGTTTTCTCATTATTCTGTATACATCGGTTGTTTATATAGAATGGCTGCATGATAAACAAAACGCACTGGATAAACTCTTTAAATATAAACAGCTTATTGACCGAACTGAAGAGCTAAAAGGAGGTTATTCGTATACCTATAGCGAAATAGATGTTTCGGCAAAAGTAGTAGATATTCCTACCCGCATTTATGATAGAAATAACGAAATTATTGGTGAGTTTTTTGAACAAAAACGGGAGATAGTTCCTTATTCATACTTTCCAAAGTGGCTTATTAAAGCTGTCATTGCAAGCGAGGACAGAAATTTTTATAATCACAAAGGTGTAAATTACAAAGGTATTGCACGTGCATTTATTACTAACATCATTCATTTTCGGGTTGTACAGGGAGGCAGCACCATTACCCAGCAACTTGCAAAAGTATTGTTTACTGATATGGAACGAAGTATAAAAAGAAAGATATATGAGATATTCTGTGCATTTGAAATTGAAAAACACTATGATAAGCAGGACATCTTATCCATGTATCTTAATTATATTTACTTTGGTAATGGGGCCTACGGTGTTGAAGCAGCATCAAAGATGTTTTTTGGAAAATCGATAGTTGATTGTAATGAAACAGAATGTGCAATGATTGTTGCAACCATTTCTAACCCGTTGATTTACTCACCACTTAATAATCTTGATTTATCACTTAAAAAGACCAAACGGATCATGCAATCCATGATAGATGCTGGATTTATAAGTAGCGACCAGGCTCAGTTACAATATAGAAATTTTATCAAGCAATGGGAGGTCAAGTTTTCAAAGGATACTATCGCCGAATCTTCTTTAATAGGAAGTTTCATCTTTAGCCTGTATCGTATCAATAGGGCGCCGTTTTTTAATGAATATATACGGCGTATACTGGTTAATAAATTTTCAGATGAAGTTGTTAAAAAGGGTGGTTTAACAGTATATACAACTATCGATGCTAAAAAACAGGATATTGCCATTACAGCATTGCGAAAAGGTATTCAACTTCAACGTGAATATCATGAGAAAATAGCTAAAGCATTAAAAAATCCTGATAGAGCATTGCTGGAAATGGAGAAAGCCAATAATATTGAGGGAGCATTTGTTTCGTTGAATCCTTTTACGGGTGAAATTATATCATATGCTGGTGGCTACAATTTTTCATATCAGAACCAGTTGGATCATGTACAGCAGATACGACGGCAACCAGGTTCATCATTTAAACCCATTATTTACGTTGCGGCAATACAGGATAAAGTAATCACTCCTTCATCTGTTTTTGATGATATTCCAATGACCTTCAAGGGTGGGTATGCTCCAAAAAATTATGATGGTTTTTATTCCGGGAAGATAATAATTCGGGAGGCATTAAAAAAGTCAGTCAATATTGTTGCAGTGCAGGTACTTGAAAAAGAAGGATATTCACGGGTTATGTCTATTATTCAAAAAGGGTTGAATCTTACCAATAGTGAATTGGATTCACGATTTTATAAAACATTATCATTAGCATTAGGCACCTATGAACTTTCTCCGCTGGAAAATGCAGTGTTACATTCTGTTATTGTTAATGGTGGTGATTTTGTAGTACCCTATGGGATACGATATGTTAACGATTATAATGGTAATATTGTATGGAATAATGAAGAAGAAGTGTTGCTTCAAATACAGGAAAAACGGAAAGAATTTGGTAAAATTATTGATCCGTCTGCATGTGCCATCGTTGTTTCAATGTTAAAAGGAGTTTTTGAGGAAGGTGGTACTGCCTCATGGATACTAAAAAATAGAAGTACACCGGTTGAAATTGCAGGTAAAACAGGTACAAGCAGTGACTTCGTTGATGCATGGTTTATAGGGTACACTCCCGATTCTGTGAGTGCAGTATGGATTGGTAATAAAGCAGGTGCCATATCATTAGGACGTGGAAGAAGCGGTGGTGTTTTATCTGCACCAGTTTGGGCTGATTATATCTTTGCGGCTTATAAAGATGCAGAATATAAATCCTTTTCAATTCCTGCTGATGATATTACAAAACAAACTATATGTCTTGATACTGGATTAGTTCCTCGGGGAGAAGGGTGGTGCCCTCGCATTGCAAAGGATGAATTATTTTATGCGGGCACTGAGCCAGGTGAATACTGTACTATGCACACAGTGCCTGTATTAAAGTGATGGTGATACTATGACAAAATCAATCCATTTATCAGTAACTATCGCCATAATTGTCGTATCATTGTTGTCGGTTTCATTTCAATTGCCAGTACAAAACGGTACTATACATTCAACATTTGGTGAACCTCGATCTGACCATTTTCATAATGGTGTTGATATATCCTCAATTGATAAAAAAGTTTATCCAGTTAAAGATGGAAAATTGATTTTTTTGTGGGATAAATCATTGTTTCCCCTTGAGCAGTATCCCGGTGTCGGCAATTATTGCATACTTGAGCATAATAAGCAAGAAAAATCTTTGTATGTTCATTTAGATAATGGTATTAGTATGAGTGATAATTATACGGCAGGTGATAGTTTTGCAATAATGGGCAATACTGGCAGCTCATATGGTACACATCTTCATTTTGGGATTATAAAAAATGGAAGGATTTCGATTAATCCTTTTGTTGTATTACCACATGTTGACGATGTCAAAACACCTGTCATTGAAGCCATATACATTAAAGTTGAAGATAAATATACCAATATCCATGAGGGCAGCACTATACGGCTAACAAAGCATCATCCTATTGCAATCCAGTGTTTTGATGCTGTTAAAAAAAATGAGCGATGTGGAATTTATAAATTAAAAGTGATAGTTAATAATGATATAGTGGCTGATTATAAATTTGATTCTATTGTTTT
>JAKPOE010000037.1 GCA_029548025.1 Spirochaetota bacterium | reverse complement strand
CTGTCCATATAGTTAACAATGCTTTCAAAGCGGGTAATTTGTTCTTGAGTGAAATGGCTGTCGGATTCAGCTTTAGCTAAATGTGAAAAAATACCAACAACCTGAATATCTGGCAGTTGCAGTGTTTCCTCAATAAATTTTTGAGCGTTGTACCAGTGGACACCAATGCGTTCCATACCGGTGTCAATCTTTAAGTGTACCAGCGCTTTTTTGCCCAGGGCTTTTGCTGCAGTTTGTATAGCTTTTGATTTATCAATGGAAGAGCTTGTTATTGCAACATCGTTTATGATAAATTCGGGGATTTGTTCTGAGTTAATGGCGCCGCAAACAAGTATTGGCGTATGTATGCCATGCTGGCGCAAAAACAGCGCCTCTTCCAGATAGGCAACACCTAAATAGTTAACACCAGCTTTTATAAGTTCCTGAGAGATGCGTACAATACCATGTCCATATGCGTTTGCTTTTACCATCGCCATGACTTTTACTTGCGGTGAAATGAGCGAGCGTACAATTGCAAAATTATTCAATAAATTGGGTATTGATATTTCAGCTCGTGTTGGTCGGTTGCAATATGCAGGATTTGTTAGTATCATAGTTTAAAATCTATAGCGTATAGTTTTAATTTTAAAATTTTGCCATATACAGATAAAATCATTTTAACCATCAAAAATTTAAATCATGAAATATTAAAAAAGAATTATGATGAAGCTATACTTCTTTAGCAGTTATCTAATTCTGTCAAGATATTTCTAAACTGGCATTGTTGTAAATTGCATGATGAACAAACACTATGACTGTTACCATAAGGTAATGCAAAACCTGCTACGGTGTGCAGTGGTTGAAACATGCAATGTCGATTTAATGCAATACCTATATTTTGCGCCTGTGTTTTAAGCATTGCATATATGGCATGGTTGAGTGTTACAGGCAGTTCTTTTGATGAGCCAGGATACCATACGTAGCCGCCAGTTCCAAACAGCTTCTTTAATAATTCCTGCACATATTGGTTGCAAAGCCACATCCCGATTATTGATGCATGGTATTGATGCGTTAGTCCGGGTAAGCTTATGTACCAGTTCTCATATCGTATCCCCAAGGTAAAGATGAAGGCATATGATCTATCTGAGGTAACTATCGCATCAGGTATAGCAATGGTACTGTTGATTGCATTTGCTTTACCAATAGCAGCTTCAGGCTTTGCTATGTGATATGCCTGTACATAAAGTTGATATATTGAATCAGGCAATGCTGAGAGCAATTGATTATTGGACAAACTATCGCCAGAAAAAGTATTTATGGTATTAATATATGCATCGCTGCCTTTGTGTAAGCTGTGCGATAGTTCCTGACAATCAGTTTTCTGATGCAAAAGCTTCAGCAGGCTGTTATCAACGGGAAAAGCTATAGTGTCAAAGGTGATGATTTTAGTTTGTGTCATAGACATATAAAAATGCAGGTGACGAGGGGCTCGAACCCCCAACCTGCGGTTTTGGAGACCGCTGCTCTACCAATTGAGCTAGTCACCTGTATATTAAGAACAAAGAAAAATTATATTCGTTATGTCAAGCGTTTTTAATAATATTCACCACAGGCAACAATATCATCAAAAAGACATTTTTGATAATCTTCGGATTCCTGAAATTCAATTGGATAGTTGCCATCAAAACAGGCAGTACAAAATTTGCCATGGTGGACGCCAAGAGACGCAAGCATAGTTTCAACAGTCATATATGCAAGCGAATCCACACGCAGATATTTTTGAATCTCATCAATGGTATGTGAGGATGCTATAAGTTCAGAACGTGTTGGTATATCAATACCGTAGAAACAGGGAAAACGGGTTGGAGGCGCCGAGATACGGACATGAATTTCTTTAGCGCCGCCATTTCTAAACATCTTGATGATCTTGCGCATGGTTGTACCACGCATTATAGAATCGTCAACAACAACGATTCGTTTACCTTCTATTGCTGAGCGAACAATGTTAAATTTAATTTTTACTCCAAAGTCGCGTATACGCTGTTCGGGTTCAATGAATGTTCGGCCAATATAATGGCTGCGTATCATTCCCATTTCATAGGGAATGCCGCTGGCACGCGAGTAACCCAGTGCTGCACAAACTGAAGAGTCAGGGATGGGAACCACTATATCTGCTTTTACCGGCGATTGCTTTGCTAACACTGCTCCCATTCTAAGGCGCATCTCATGCACCGATTGTCCAAATATAATGCTGTCGGGTCGTGAAAAGTAGATATATTCAAAAACGCACAATGAATTTTTAACACTTCCAAACGGGAAATATGATTTCATACCATTGGGTGATATCTCCACCATTTCACCTGGTTCAATCTCGCGAATATATTCAGCCTCAATAATATCAAATGCACAGGTTTCTGAAGCAACTACCATGGAGTTGCCTAATTTACCAAGAACAAGCGGTCTGAAACCATAAGGGTCCCGTATAGCGTATATGGTGTTATTGTTCATGACAAGCAACGAGTAAGCACCTTTAATAGCCTTCAGAGCATAAATAAGGGCATCCAGAAAATTGGTAAGTCCTGATCGAGCCATCAAATGGACTATTACCTCGCTATCGATGGATGTCTGGAAGATGGCTCCTTCCTTCTCAAGAGCTCTTCGCAGAATGGCATAGTTTACAAGGTTGCCATTATGAGCAAGAACTATCGGTCCCAGCACTGAATGAACACGAAGTGGCTGAGCATTGCGTAAAAACGATGAGCCAGTGGTAGAGTAGCGGTTATGCCCTATAGCTATAGTACCTTTGAGATTATTGATATGCTCTTTGGTAAATACATCTACAACCTTACCCATGCCGGCATAGCGATAGATATGCTCGCCATCTGATGAGGCAATACCGCTTGATTCCTGCCCGCGATGCTGGAGATTGTAAAGTCCAAGGTAGGTAAGATTTGCTGCTCTGGGGTTGTTGTAAATACCGAAAACACCACATTCTTCACGAGGCTTACAATCACAATACTCATATTCTGTTTTCATATTTTTCCTGAAAAATGGTTAGATTAAGTTATGATGAGAAATGGTTATAACACACCCTGACAATAGACTGTACCTAAAAAGAAATAATAACCTGATTGTCACTATTAATTCATACACAATTACAAATATAATTGGCTTTTATATAAAATCAATAAAAAATTAAATTAAAAAGTTAGTATTGCTATGGTACGTGGATAATCAGATGTATGGTAAAATTAACTATTTTAAAAATTACAATAATCTGCTTGAAATCATAATACAGTGTCAGTACCATCGGCGATAGTTACTAATGAATAGTTCATTGCATTGATAGACAATCTAAGGCTAATGATTGACAAACGGACAATAACAGAGAGTTGTGCGTGGCGGTATTATAATTATCCAGATGGAATGAAAATAAGCTGGCGACGGTCATCCTGAAACGTGGGGAGTCATTCTGAACGGAGTGAAGAATACTGTCGTTTTTTGAAAGGAGAGATTCTTCAGTTGCTACCGCTTCCTCAGAATGACAACGCTGTGTCAATTTCCCTCGCCTTGCGAAGGAGATGGGCAGGGCTGAGGTTACTAATGCTATTTTTGTAGGAAACTTACCAGGGAGCTATCACCATGAAAATATGTATTACCGGTGAGGCAGGATTTATTGGCTCACATATAGTTGAAGAATGTATAAAAAACCACTATGATGTGATAGTCTTTGATAATTTTCCAACAGGTAAAGAGGAAAATTTATCATTTATTAAACAATATCCCACTGCCAGGATAAAAGTTATACACGGTGATGTTGCTGATTGGTATGCGTTGCATGAAGCTGTTAAAGGCTGTGATGCTGTGTTTCATGAAGCTGCTGTTGCTTCGGTACAGCAATCAATAGAAAATCCTCCGGCAACATTTGAATCAAACGCAAAGGGAACGTTAAATGTTCTTGAAGCATGTAGACACAATGGCGTTAAAAAAGTAATATTTGCCTGTTCAGCGGCTATATTTGGTGATCATCCAGAAATTCCCAAGAAAGAAAATTCTCCGGTTTTCCCAAAATCACCGTATGGTGCAGATAAATATATTTCGGAGGTTTATCTTCGACTGTATAATGAGTTGTATGGATTAACAACGGTATCGCTCCGTTATTTCAATGTGTTTGGTCCAGGGCAGGATCCTTCGTCACCATACTCGGGTGTTATTTCAATTTTTACAAAAAGGATAGCTATGGGTGAGGATATCACCGTATATGGCGATGGTACGCAATACCGTGATTTTATATTTGTGAAAGATGTTGTACAGGTAAATATGCTGGCTCTGGAAAAACTGGACAAAGGTTTTCATTATTACAATGTGGGATATGGTAAAGCCACTGACATAAATTCTCTGATAACTATCTTGCAAAATATTTATAAAAAAACTATTAAAGTACATTATGTTGAAGCAAGACCCGGTGATATCAAAGGATCAATAAGTGACCCGGCAAAGGTAATCAGGGAGTTAGGATTTTCTCCACAGTATAGTGTTGAGGAAGGATTAACACTCATGGCCGGTGTCATGTAATTAATATGCTTTAAATAGTATCACAACAATATCAGATTCAGGGGAGCTTATACCTAAAAATGCTTTGAACTCATCCTGTATTATGGTTGCAATATCTGATGGCATTTTCATTCGGTTATCTTTTATAATAGATTGCAGACGTTCCAGCGTGAAGACCTCGCCACGTGAATTTTTTGATGTAATCAATGCTTTTGAATATAAAATTCCGATATCGCCTCGCAGGATATTTGTTCTGCCCATACCGTAGTTAAACGTTGGATCATATCCCAATGGTATCCCTTCAGTGTCCAGTGATGAAAAAGCACTTTTTTCAACTCGGTACAATTCCATTGGCGGGAAACCTGCGTTGGTATAAATAAGACGCATATTGCGGGCATCAATAAAGTAGTAATAAGCAGTAATCAAAATTCCCTTCCCTTGCGAATAATTATAAATTACCTTATTTAATGTCTGGATGATATTGTATGAAGAATGTGCGTCGCTTAGACTTGCATGGAATGCTGAACGCATGAGCACCGAATACAATGCACTTTGAATACCTATTCCGGCAATGTCGGTGGCGATAGTTCCTATACCCTGTAATCCAGGTCGTATGAAGTCAAAGTAATCAATACCACCGCCCTGGCGCGGTATATAGAATGCACCAAATTTGATTCCGGTAATGTTTGGCAATGCTTTTGGTACAGCTTTTGATTGCAAATCGCTTGAAACGGAGATGGTTCTTTGCAACAATTGTTCTTTTTTAGCTTCCTGAAATGTTATCGCATGAGAAATATTGATATTTGTTTCGCTGGAAAGAAATTTTAAAAGTTCTATCTCATCAGGTTTGTATGATGCAAACGTATCTTTTTCACCTAAGCATAGTGCCCCTACTAAAACCCTTCGATGATATATGGGTATCATGATAACAATATTATTTACTGTAAAATATTGGATGAATTCATCACGAACATCTTTGAATGATGCTTCATCCATGTACACATTATCTATAGTAACTATCGTTTGATTACGGTTAAACCAGCGTACAATTGGCGATAACCGCGGTATGGAGGGAGATACCGGCGCCATGCCCATAGAGTAGTTTATTTGATAGCTGCGTGATTCATTGTCATACATCAGAATATAGGTTGTTTTTAAGAAGAAAGTGTTGTGGATGGTTGAAACAGTCCTTTTTAATAATTCATCAATATCTCGTAGATTGCTAATTTCCCTGACGAAGGTATCAAGGTATTCCTGTAATGCATAGTGCTTGCGCTTAAAAGCTTTATCAATGACGGGCTGAACATATTTTGAAAGGATCATAAAAACAACAACAATAACCAGAGCTATCACAAATACAGGAATATTTTTCAACCCATAGATGTTAATGTCATAGATCTGTAGCAGTGCAAATATGGGAAGGAATATGACCGCGGAAATGATGGCGTACATGGTGGTTTTGTGTATGGCGGTTCGTATATCCATCAGTTGATATGAAATGACTGCATAGAACAGAGATGATACTCCAATGAATGCTGCAAGCGATGGCCCTAAAACATAGAGGTCAACAAAATTAAAGAAACGTGGCATGATAATCGAAAATACTGCAGCAAATGTCATGGCAATACCTGTACCAATAAATACAAACCTCATCTGCTTACGGTAGAGATCTATTTTTGTAGTTATGTACTTTCGTATGAAGTTTATAACCCCTAATAGTATATAAACAAAAGAAACAACTGAATATATGGTATAAAATGGCTTAAATTCACGCACCAATTCCCCATCCTTGAAATATGCAGCGGTGATATTTAAATCGGTGAATACTGCTATATAAGCAAAGATATAAGCAGGGATTAAGATTAATACAATAATGAAGAAAGGGACCTGTTTTTCTGTTTTTGGAAATATTAATGATAATACAAATAGTGCGGAGAATGTTAGTACAGTGGAAGCCTGCGTTATCTTATTAATAAGGGTAAGATCAAGTTTATCAGGAAATGCGTAGGTTAAAAACATGGTAAAAAGGATACCAAAGGCACAAAAACCAAAATACGAGTAGTAGCGCATTACCCTATCTTGAAAGTTTTTATATAAACCGTAAACAATAGTAAATATTAGCATACATGATGCTAAAAACGAACCTATTAAACTTAAGGTTATCATATACATAGCCCTTTTGTATGTATTTTTATATAGTATATTTGTGTATTACACAATTGTCAAGTTTAAATGTTAATGATATAAATCTTTGTTGACGTAATAACAAAACATCGATAGGTTAAAAAAAAGTAGTATATATTACAAGTATCCTGAGTTATCATTGCCAATATATAATAGCGCCATATGCAGCACAAACTATATCAAATTACTAAAGGGGTTATATATGGCTATACAAAGAAAACAGTATTTGATTGACCGACCTATCCAGATTACAATATCGCTTAAGTTTTTGATAATTCCGCTTTTAATTCTTGTCATATTTGCAGGGATATTATTATCTTTTGTGCTTACCAACGGTGATTATATTGCACAAATAGCTGGTAATCAGGATAGTTTAATAGAGATGTTTATAACGACACCAACATTGATGGATACCAATAATGAAATAGTTATAACTGGTGAAAAAACGTTCAGGGAAAATTTAGGTTTATTACAGGCTATAAAAGTAAATAATTATACATTATTGTATCTTGCCATTGGGCTAACAATACTTCAGGCAATAGGGCTGTTTGTATATGGGATATACATTACCCATAAGGTGGCAGGCCCAATTTATGTTATGCGTCATTACTGTAAAGAAATTCAAAATGGTAACACGCCTCAATTTAGAAAATTAAGAGGAGGCGATCTACTCGTTGATTTTTATAATGATTTTATAACGGCTATAAACACGTTACAAGATAAGGATGCATCTAAAAGCTGAATTTTCATTATATGAAATTTTTGAAAAACTGCATTGTTGATTATTTACTGCTATTGTTGATGCAATAAAATAATTTTTTTAAATATACCAAAACAAAATACTAACGCAATTGTAGACGGAAAATATATTTTTTCTTATTTGCATGGGTAAGCTGTGGATAGTGTTTATTATACTTGTTAGTATGATTGACTGCAACATCTGAAAGGATATTTTTACGATAACTATCGCTACCATTAATCATTTGTCTGATTGAAGAAAAGCTATTAACGTCTGACTCAGCAATGATATATGATTCGGATGAGTGAAGTATACGTGCATTATTTTGTTGTAACAGCAATAGGGCAGTATTAAAATCCATGGTAACAGGGATAATGCAATCCAGCTTTAATTGGTCGTTTTGTGAATTGCTAATTTTAGCAATGTTTTCAAATGATGTATCATGTTTTATTGATTCGGGTAGGAATGTTATTATTGCTAATAAAATGATAGCTGCAATAAATGATCCCCGCATTGTGGCATAATAGCGCTTGTGGGCATGGTGCTTTTTTATTTTTTGAATTGTATCCAGCGCAAAGCTTTCTCTTTTTAAGGATATAGTTTGTAAACATGATAAAAGATTTACCATGGTATGCAATTGTTCAAAATGTTTCTGGCATTCCGGGCATTGGTCAAGATGTGACTTAATTTCTTCTTTTTCATGGGCATCCAGTATGTCATCATAAAACTCGGATAACTTATATATTGGTATGTGATTCATATAAGCCCCCTTTTTTCCAGGCGTGATTTTAGCATTTCACGTCCCCTGTGTATCCTTACTTTTACATTGGCTAATGTTAGCTGTAACATCTGTGCAATGGTAGTGTATGACTCGCCTTCAATATCGCGCAATATAAGTATATCCCGGTAATCATCGGGAAGTTTATGAAGCTCTTCAAGAAGTATTTGCATTGATTCATTGGTGATTGCCATCTCCTCCTGATTTTGCCGTAAATCAGGAATCTGAAATTCCATTTCATCATCTGCGTTATTAATTGAATAAATTTTATGCCTGTGTTTTCGCCTATAATTTTTACAGTAATTAACAGCAATGCTGAAAAGCCATGTTGAAAATTGTGACTCGCGTCTAAACGTTTTTAACGATTCCATGGTAATAACAAATACATCCTGTGTCATATCACATGCTTCATCGTAATTATAAACACGCGTATAGATATACCTGAATATTTTATTCTGGTATCGCTTTACAATATCCGTAAATGCATTGGTGTCACCTGCAATTACCCTATCAATGAGTTCATTATCACTATATTCAGACATAGTTATGGTTACAATGTTACCAAAAAAATTAATTATTTACACGATAGTTATGAAAGAATTATTTTTACAAAACGCCGTTTGCCAACTTTAATAATGAAAGGATTATCGCACAATATTTCAGCATCGGGATTTTCCACTTTGTTACCATCAATGTAAACACCGCCACCTTCAACAAGTCGTCGTGCTTCGCCATTTGTTTTAGCCATGCCTGATAAAACAAGCAATTTTACAATCCAGATAGTATTATTTTTCTTTTCTGATTCAGGTATTCTATATTCCGGCATATCAGATGGAAGATCCTTTTGAACAAAAATCTTATCAAATTCCAACTTTGCTTCCTCTGCAATCTTTTCGTTATAAAATTGTGCACATATCTCTTTTGCAAGCCGTACTTTGACATCTTTTGGATGTACCGACCCATCCTGGATGCCTTTTTTAAAACCATCTATCTCAAGTTCTGGGACATCAGTAACCAGTTCAAAATATAAAAACATCAGCTCATCCGAGATTGACATAACCTTGCCAAATATCTGTTGAGGGTCTTCATCGATGCCAATATAATTATTCAAAGATTTACTCATCTTCTGTTGACCATCGAGTCCTACTAAAAGTGGCAATGTCAGGATAACCTGCGGTTCCTGACCATATTCACGCTGGAGGTCTCTTCCAACTAAAAGATTAAATTTCTGATCGGTACCTCCTAATTCAATATCAGCCTTTAATGCTACTGAATCATAACCCTGAATCAATGGGTATAAAAACTCCAGTATGGAAATAGGAATGCCTTCTTTATAGCGTTTTGCAAAGTCATCACGCTCTAACATACGGGCAACGTTGTAGCGCGAAGCCAGATCCAAAACATCAGCAAAAGTCATGGGCATACACCATCGTGAGTTAAAATCAATAATAGTTTTTTCAGGATCAAGAATTTTAAAAACCTGTTTTTTGTAGGTTTCTGCATTTTTTAATACCTCTTCACGGGTTAATCGTTTTCGTGTTTGTGATTTTCCAGATGGGTCCCCGATCATTGCAGTAAAATCGCCAATGAGAAAAATAACAGTATGCCCCATCTTCTGAAAGTGCCGCATCTTTCTGAGTAAAACAGTATGGCCTAAGTGAATATCAGGTGCGGTTGGATCAAAACCAGCTTTTATGATTAAAGGTTTGTTTTCTTTTTCTGAATGCTCTATTTTTTTTTCAAATTCATCCATCGGAATGATCTCTTCAACACCTCGTTTCAGCAATTCAATATCATTTTTTATCATAGTATATATCCTCCTCAGAAAATAGAATTATTTACCTCATTCCCGACCCCTGCCCTTCGTAAGGCGAGAGAAGCATTATCGCAGTATTGTCATTCTGATGGAGCAGTAGCGACCGAAGAATCTATTCGTTCACAAAACGACGATATTCTTCGACTTCGCTTCAGAATGACAGGTCATCACCACTGTCATTTCGGGCTTGATCCGGAAACTCTTTTCACCATGAGATCCTGAAATAAAATTCAGGACATGATTCAGGATAACTATCGCCAAACAATGCTGTTTGCGCTCATAGCATTGTACTGTTAGTATCTGGAAGAGTGTCTGCAACGACCGTTGAAAATATAATAACAATGGCAAAAATCCATTCTCCAAATGAACAATCAATATTGATGGATAACTGTCTGTCAACATGTATTTGTTGATTTATTAGTAAGGGCGTATCATTATTTGTTACAGTAAATAAGACAGGTTGCTAATGCAGCTATTCCTTCTCCAGTACCGGTAAACCCCATGCCTTCGGTTGTTTTCCCCTTCATTGATATATTTGCAACAGGCATGTTCCCGCATGCCATTGATAATTTATTTTTCATTTCTTCAATATAGGGCACTATTTTTGGTTTTTGGCATAGAATGATTGAATCTATATTAATAATTGTTATATTGTTTTTTAAAAGAAGGAGGTAGGTATTATGCAGCAAATCGATACTATATGTATCCTTGAATTGCTGGCTGGTATCGGGATATAACCTTCCTATATCGCCCATGCTGCTGGCACCTAATAACGCATCAATAATTGCATGGGTAACTACATCAGCATCTGAATGTCCTGAGAGCCCAAAATCAAATGGGATATGGACTCCTCCTAAAATAAGCTTGCGCCCTTCTATTAGACGGTGGGCGTCAAAACCTATGCCACTTCTGTAGTTTTGATAGTTCATCTGGAATAAAAAATAGATTGTTCAGGCTTTATCATATCATAAATTAAATACTTCAGATAGTGAACTAAGCTTTAAAACATTAAGTACTTTAGGGCTAACTTTTGCAAGCTCTAATTTTTTTCCCTTTTTCTTTTGAATTTTATTAAGGCTTATAAGTACTCCAACACCAGACGAATCGATATAATCAACCTCTGAAAGGTCAAGTGTGATATCAATATCATTTTCTTCACCAATTGACAGGAGCTTTTCCTTAAACTCTTTAATGGTCATCATTTCGATGTCGCCCTTAACTTTAATATCAATTGTATTTCCTTTTTTCTCAAGGTTGATTTCCATGGTTAACTCCTCTATAAAATAAAGTCTATATAGACTAATTAAATACTACATAAATAAATGTGTCAATAAATAAAATGAACATTGAAAACTATACCTTTTAATACCATTGTGAGAACAAAGTTATGGTGCTAAAGCTTTTTCAAATGGTAAGCCCATAAAACGTTATTGGTAAAGGTTCCCACACCGTGCAACTCTTTGCATGAATGCATTACATCAAATTGTTGACAAAATACGAAAAAAATATAAAATATACTATTGGTTATACTACCATTACGAGGTAATTTAATGCAATTAAAAAAAATGCATAATGATATTTATCAGTCAAAAAAAATCAATTTCAATAAACTATATGAGATTATAAAACCAGGGTCTCGATTATTTTTAAGCAGTGGTCCTGCAATGCCTATCTGTACTGTTGAGCAAATGATTAAATCAGATGCAACCAGCTTACAGGATCTGGAAATAATCCAGCTCATTACATTGGGTGATTATCTTAAAACCGGTGAACATCAATACAAATACAGACTTAAAACATTTAATACAGGAGAAAGTATCAGTAAAGATATTGAACAGGGTAAAGCTGATTTTGTACCTGCTCATCTGGTCGCAATCCCATTTATTTTTTCCAGCCGTGCAATTGGTGTTGATGTGGCAATTATTCAAACTTCACCACCAGACCATCGTGGATTTATGAGTTTAGGAATAGCAATTGATATTGCAAATATTGTTATAGAAAATGCAAAGATAGTCATCGCTGAGGTAAACCCTCATGTCCCAATAACAATGGGTGACACAGCTATACATATTGATGCAATCGATTACATACTGGAAAGCGATGTACCATTAATTGAACGTGAGCTTAAGCAATATGACCCAATGATGGACAAGATAGGTTGGCATGTCGCAAACCTTATTGATGATGGTTCAGTAGTTGCTCTCCATGTTGGACGACAGTTTGATGCTATCGCACAACATTTACATGCCAGGCGAGAGCTTAAAGTTTATAGTCATGTTGTTTCTGATTGGATTATTGATTTAATCGAATCAAAAGCATTGAAGCATGGCAGAGGGATCAATAATTTAGCTCCAGTTACATTGAGCTACTGCTATGGAACACGCATGTTGTATGATTATGTAGACCATAACCCTAATTTTGAATTTTTGCCTCTGATGCGCCTTACCTATCCAACCATTTTGCAGCGCATACCCAAATTGGTAAGTGTCATGAATGTAAAGAAAATTGATATATCAGGTGAATCGGTTGTGTTTTATTCAGGTGACAATCTTTTATCAGGATATGAGAGCAAACTTAATTTTGCTGTTGGGGCAGCATTTTCCCGTGGTGGCAAAGCAATTGTTGCACTTCGTTCAGTTGATCAGCATGGCGATAGTAACATTGTAATCAGGCATACTGAAACCGAGCAGGTTCGTTCCATGCTGGGAGTAACACGATATGTTGTGACTGAATATGGTGTTGCTAATCTTTTTGGAAAATCTATTCGTGAGCGAGCATTAGCTCTTATTGATATTGCTCATCCCAATCACAGGATTAAAATTTTAAATCAGGCAAAAGAAGCAGGATTGGTATATCCTGATCAGATATATGTAATTAAAAATATCATTAACTATCCAATAACACTTGAAACTATGAAAACGTTTAAAGATGGGCTGGTTGTTAAGTTCAGGCCTATTAAGCCATCTGATGAGGATATGATGCGCCGTCTCTTCTATCAGTTCTCTGATGAATCAAAATATTTACGATACTTTGCACGCATAAGGACCATGCCTCACAAACAAATGCAGTCATATGTTAATATTGATTATGACAAAATTTTGTCGATAGTTGGTCTTATTGAGCATGCCGGTACTGAACGTATTATTGCCGAAGCACGATATGCCTATGATGAAAATGACAAATCGTATGAAATGGCATTTATTGTGGATGAGGAATTTCAGGGGAAAGGTATTGCTACATTTTTAGTAAGGTACCTCATGAAGATTGCAAAAGAGCGTAAGATAGAACGAGTAACTGCAAACGTATTGCCCCAGAATGATAAGATGATAAAGGTTTTTGAAAAATGTAATGTTCCCTATACACAGAGATATGATGATGGGGTTATGCATTTTGATTTTCATTTAAAAAAAGCGGAGATAGTACTTTAAATACAATAAATCAATATGTTGCTCATGTCATTTTTGCAGGGAATCCATCAATAAAAAAGCAAATTGCTTCCAGTTATATAGAGCCCTGAAAGCCAGATAATGTGAAAAGGCATGCCCTGTTTTATTAGCACCACCAGCATTGGTGTTCTCGCCAAAAAAACCTTTGCGATTAACATGAAAACTTTTCTGATCGCCCCAATCCCATGTTGACACTCCATATATTAATGTAAATGCTGGTAAAGCAATAAACATAACCAATGTAGGAGTTGTTGGACTGTTGCCGTCAGTAAAGGGCGCATTGCTGATCTGAATATTGTTGTCAGATGTATAAACAGAAGGCGAAGATGAGATGCTCATCCACGGTAAATGTCCTTAAAAATGAGTGTGGAATGGTTATGGATATTGAAAAAAAAATAGTTTATTTAACAATATTTGAGCGCGCTGTACAGGTAGCTTCGTCGATAATAAAATCACCAAAAACAGAAGGCGCTTCTTTTTGTAATATTGCAAGCATCTGTATGCAAACATTTCTTATTTCCCATTGGGCAGCCTTTTCAAGCCGCAATGAAAAAACATGGCGCCATTCCCTGAAGTTTGCCGAAATGACAATCTGGCTTTCCAGTGCATTGGGGAGAACAAAGCGTGCATCCTCTTTTTTTATATGCATGCTTCTTAACTTTTTATACGTTTTACGAGCATTATCCATGAATTGCATATAGAGTTCTTTTGATTCGCCATTATCAGCTATTGATGGTGGTATAATATAATTAAATTCTTCTTCATTAACATACCTCTGTGATTGCTGTGAGAAGCTTGCAAGGCGGTGACGCACCATCTGATGGGTAAATGCTCGCGATGCTCCCAATACTCGAAAAGAGGCTGATGCGTGCTCCAGTATTGAGTGATGTCCATTTATGATACATCGACGTATAAAATTAGCCTCGCTGCCTTCGGTTATCCTATCCATGGAAAGATAACATGTCCTGCCTGCCTCCTCTATGAGTTTTTCAGCATTGGGAGTTATTGCCAGAAGAGTTACTGTTGATGAATAAATTTCCATAGCTATCTATCAAAATTTAATATAAAAATACGCTAAAAAACGTATGCAAAACATGAAAAAAATAATAAAAACTATTAAAAGAGCTTCATTCCGGAAAATCCAAGAAATGAAATCGCCATAAGCCCGGCGGTAATAAAGGTAATAGGCAATCCTTTGAGATTTTCAGGTATAAACGCAAGTTCAAGCCGCTCTCGAATTCCTGCCATAATAATAAGCGCTAAAGTAAATCCCACACCACCACCAAAACCCTGTGTTACTGAATAAAGTAAGCCATATTGTTGAGTAATATATCCAGAATCAATATTCAAAACAGCAACACCTAAAACAGCACAATTGGTTGTTATAAGTGGTAAGAAGATTCCTAATGCTTGATATAGTGACGGTGAAATTTTTGCAATTATCATTTCAACAAACTGAACCAGCGTAGCGATAACAATAATAAAAGCTATTGTACGGAGATATTCAACGTGATAAGGAAGTAACAATAACTTATATATAATAAACGTAAAAAAAGAAGCCATGGTCATAACAAAGATAACTGCAAGCCCCATACCTATAGCCGAATCCAGTTTTTTTGATACACCTAAATAAGGGCATAGTCCCAATATTCGTGACAGAACATAGTTATTGATAAAAATTGTACTTATCAAAATGGTGAATAATATTTTAATTTCCATATTTGTCCCTCACTTCTGGTTACTCGGTTCGTTTAAAAAGTGCAGCGCGTGCCTTAATGACATTCATTCCCCATAAAAGTAAACCTAATGTAAAAAATGCACCTGGTGCTAATACCATTAACAGGGCAGGTTTCATACCGGGTATCAATTGGTATCCTAATAATTTATTTGCCCCTAAAATCTCCCGAATTGCTGACAGAACAGTTAAATTCAGAGTAAAGCCCAATCCCATTCCAATTGCATCAAGAATTGAATGTAATATAGTATTTTTTGAAGCAAACTCTTCTGCTCGCCCTAAAATTATGCAATTAACAACTATTAATGGAATGAATATGCCTAAAGCTTTATATACCGATGGTTGATATGCTTTTAAAGTCAGTTCAACTATAATAACAAAGCTTGCGATTATTGTAATAAATATTGGAATCCGAACATGCGAAGGAACATATTCTCGTATGGTAGATATTAATATATTAGAGCATAGAAGAACGAATGTTGTAGCAATTCCCATCCAGATAGCATTTGAAACAGAAGTTGATACTGCAAGTGTGGGACACATGCCAATACCCAATACAAATGTGGGATTTTTTTCCCATACTCCTTTGAATATTTCTTTAAAGTAGTTATTCATTGTTTTACCTCGTGCAGAGTTAATGCTTTTTTAAGCTTTTGCGCACCTTTTTCAATACTCAGGGTTACTGCTTTGGTAGTAATAGTTGCACCGGTAATTGCTGTTATAGCGTTTTGCTGTAACAGAGCATCTTTTATTGTATTATTCCAATCTCCTTTTTTCAAAATATTGATTGGCTTATTGGTGTCAAGCCCCTGAAATTGAACCTGGAACCATTGGATAGCTTCTGTGTTTGTGATGTTGCTTTTAAAAAAATGATCAAAAAATGTTTCATTTGATGTGATTTCAGTACAGCGAGCACCAAGCCCCGGAGTTTCACTCTGGGACAAAATTGTAAAACCTAAAATTTTTCCTGTATCATCAATCCCAACAATTGATTGAATTGTGCCGCCATAACCTTTTTCTTCAGTAATGAATGCATATGCTTTTTTTATTACGCTGTTTTCTTCCTTTGATGCTTCCCAGTAGGTAAAAGGTTGACCATCAATAGTAACAGTGTTTTCTTTTTGAATAGTATAGGATGGTAATACTAACGAAAGGGAAAGCAATTTTTTCTCTTGATCTTGCTTTGCTATGGGTTCACTGGTAAGCTTATTCATAAACGAAAGCGAAAAAGCAGCAATAAACCCTATAATTGTTAATACCAATATTGCTTTTATCATTTGAAAGGTGTTCATCAATAGTTCTCCACTAGTAAATGATTATCTATCATAACTATGTCCTTATCATGCTCCAAATACTTTAGGTCTGGTTAATTTATCAATTAAGGGTGTAATGCCATTCATAATTAATATTGAATATGAAACGCCTTCAGGATAACCACCCCACAGCCGTATAATTGAAGCCAGTATTCCACAGCCAATACCAAAAATAATCATCCCTGTTTTAGTAACAGGCGAGGTAACCATATCGGTTGCCATGAAAAATGCTCCCAGTATAAGCCCTCCTGATAATACATGGAAGAGTATAGCATAATGGAGGTTTGGAACACCTGTAAAGTAATAGTATATCCCCATACAAGCAGCTACGGTTGCAATATAGGATAGCGGGATATGCCATGTAATAACTTTCTTCCATAATAGTAGCAATGCACCTAACAATAAAAGGATAGCCGATGTCTCGCCTATGCAGCCTCCAATATTACCAATAAACAATGACTTTATCATGGCGTTTGAAAAAAGGAAATCATAAAGAGGTTGCGCCTGTAGCGATAGTTCCTGTAAAAGTTTAGGAGCTTCTTTTAATGCACCCAGCGGTGTAGCGCCACTGATACTATCTATTAGTTGCTGGGGCATTGCAGCATTAAAGATTGGATTTTGCGCGATGACATAACCATTGGGAAATCTGTGCCACAGTGTTGTCATCTCCACCGGCCATGAAGCAAGTAAAAATGCTCGTCCTGCCAGTGCTGGATTAAATATGTTGTATCCCAATCCGCCAAATAGCTGTTTGACAATGATTATCGCAAAAGCTGAACCAATAGCAGGAATCCATAGCGGCACATGTGGTGGCAGGTTCATTGCCAAAAGTAGTCCAGTAATAACTGCCGAACCATCATTGACAGTAATTGGCCTTTTTAAAAGATATTGCATTATAATTTCTGAAACTATTGCTGAAATTATGGATGTTACAATAACTAATGCAACATAGAGTCCATATAAATAGCATGAAAATATTGTTGCAGGCATAAGCGAAAGCACTACCAGCCACATCACAAGTGGTACTGACTGAGTGTCCTTGATGTGAGGGGGACTTGATAACACTAAATCTTCTAATAGGCGTTTTTTATCAGCATCTTTTATTTCCATAGGTGATCCTTCTATAGTGAAAATATGTTTCCTCAATTATCGTTTTGCACTCAGTGTCGTTTGTACTACCTTGATAAAGTGTGATAACGGCCGTTTTGACGGACATATATATGAACATGAACCACACATAATGCAATCAAATGGATGAAGCTTTTCGGCAATATCATAGCGTTGTTTCTCGGCTGCATTTCCTAAATCACAGGGTATAAGATTCATAGGACATACTGAAACACAACGTCCACATCGGATACATGATCTGAATGGTGTAACCTTAGTTTCATTTTTTGCAAGAAAAAGAATTCCGGATGTTCCCTTAACAACAGGTATATCCATGTGGTTCAGAGCAAGTCCACACATTGGCCCGCCCATAATAATCTTGGATGGATTTTCAACAAGTCCACCGCATTCTTCCAGAATATCACTGACACGCATACCAAATCGTACTTTATAGTTGCCAGGTTTACGTACAATTTTTCCCGTTACTGTTATATATCGTTCTATTAATGGTTTATCAAAAAGAACTGCTTCCCGAATAGCATAAATCGTTCCCACATTTTGTACAACAACATGGACATCCATAGGTAACCCGCCTGATGGCACTTCACGCTTTGTTATTGTATAGATGAGCTGTTTTTCAGCACCCTGCGGATATCGCTTATTTAGTGGTATTATAACAATCTCATGGGTTTTTACGTTTGCTACTGCAGTTTGTAATGCTTTAATTGCCAGAGGCTTATTTTTTTCAATGCCTAAATATGCCTTGTTTATACCCAGGATTTTCATTGCAATCTGGATACCTTCAATAATTTCTTCAGGGTGGGTTTGCATAAGCATATCGTCTACAGTAAGGTATGGCTCGCATTCAGAACCATTAATAATTAAGGTATCAATAGTACGGTTGGCTGGTGGATTTAATTTAACTGCTGTGGGGAATGCAGCGCCTCCTAATCCAACAATGCCAGCAGATTGAACTTTTTCAATCAGTGCTTCTTTGTCAAGGCTCAGGAAATCATTTTTTTGGCGTACTTTGCCTGATGTATTAAACGATCCATCTGATTCAATAACAACACATAGCCCATGCTCGCTGTAAGGAGTGTGGTAT
>JAKPOE010000011.1 GCA_029548025.1 Spirochaetota bacterium | reverse complement strand
ATGAAACATTATGGGAAGAAGACAAGTTTAAAGAATTCATTGAAGAAAGAGCGAAACTAATTATTAGCAAAATAGACCAATATTTTAACTAATTTGCCCTTGCAACGATCCGCTAACAGCGGCTATACGCCATTAAAACGGCGCATAGCCGCGAACCGTTAGGCGACATATTTTTGAAAAATTTGTTAATTGAAATGTTTTTGGTGGACTTTAAGAAATAAGGAATTTGATTTTTTTAATTTTTAAAGAGGGGGGTATAAGGTGTTTTCTCCGCTATCGATCCAAAAACGAATTTTAATTGGAAAAAAGCAAAAAGATTTATATACTTAAATTAGTTTTAACTTATTAAGGAGATAATATGACAATAACAGATATACAGATTCAAGAAAATAAAAAAGGTATTGATATTAAAAATCAATATCATTTAAAGTACTATGATAAAATAAATCTTGGTGCTTTTTATACTCCAACGAAATATGTTGATATAGTATGGGAAATGATAAAACCTTTTATAAATAATAAAAGTATTGTTTTAGATAGCTCTTGTGGATATGGAAATTTTTTTGATTATAAAATTAATTGTCCGAAAAAGGCAAATGATATTGATTATATTGCTACTAATCAAACAAAAGATAATTTCCCTGAAATTGATGTTTATAATAAAAATGCTTTATTAAATGTGAATAGAAAAATGTTTAATATCTCTGATAATAATGAATTAATTATTATTGGAAACCCCCTTATAATGATACTACTTCAATAATAAGAAGAGGTATAAAAAATGATAATTTAGAAATGGATATTGATATAAAAACAAGGGATTATGGAATGTCTTTTTTGTTATCATATGCAAAATTAGATGCAGATATAATTTGTGTTTTACACCCTTTGTCTTATTTGATTAAAAAATCCAATTTTAATTTATTAAAAAATTTTACAAAAAATTATAAACTAGTTAATGGAGTTATTATAGATAGTGGAACATTTAAAGAAACTTCAAAAAGTATTTCTTTCCCAATAATAATAGCTTTATATAAAAAAGAAAAGACTGGAATGGATTATAATTATGTTCAAAATTATAAATTCAAAACAATTGATAATAAAAACTTTTCCTTGAATGATTTTGATTTTATTTCCAATTATATTAATAAATATCCATTAAAAAACATTAAACCAAATGAAAATGATATATTGTTTTGGACAATGAGAGATATAAATGCTTTAAAAAGAAATAGAACTTTTATCCATGAATTTGGGTATAATGCTATTATTGTAGATAAAAATAAATTAGATTATTATATTTATGTAGATGTATTTAAACAATTTAGTCATTTAATTCCATATTATTTTGGGAACTTAGATGTATTTATAAATAATGAAATGTTTAATAAATATAAAGATTATTTCATTTATGAATGTATAATGAGAAATAATTTTTTAAAAAAATATGTTCAATATGATGATAATATTTCTTTAGAAAAGGCAAAGGAAATTATAATAAATTATTTTAAATTTTTAACTGGAGAACACTATGTAGATTAAAAAAATTAATTAGGCAGGTTTCATTTTGATCATTTGTTTATACTGGCGATGGGGTTAAACAGGATTGGTGAGAGGACAATATCAGAACGAGCATTTTATTATATGCGCCGACGTGTTGTTGATTATGAGGAAAAGACAGGGATAAATCTATTTGAGAAAGTATTTGTACATTTGAGGGATGATTATATAAAGAAATTTGGGATTAGTCAGAAAGTCAAGAGGATTGATTCAACGTTAATTGGTTCAAATATTCGCAGACTAAACCGGCTCAAACTGTTTTTAGAGGTGTTGAATTATTTTTTGAAGCATAGTGATGAGAGTATTTTGGAGAGGTTATCGGAAGAGATAAAGGTATATAAGGATATAACACCTGAGAATTACGTATTTTCTCTGACGAATGACGATGCAAGGATGAAAATTCAGGAGATTGCACAGTATCTTTACCGTATCAAGGTGCTATTTGCCCATGATTCTGTGAGTGAAAGCCAGGCATATCGAATACTTGCACGGCTGGTTGATGAGCAGATAGAGATAACAGGGAAAGGGAAAGGGGTAAAGGTAAAAGTTTCAAACGAACTAAGGAGCAGTTGCATACAATCACCGTATGATCCTGATGCGACATATCGGGAAAAAGGGAAGCAGGCAAGTCAGGGGTATTCGGTTTCAATAGTAGAGACATGCGATCCAGACAACAAACTCCAGGTGATTACGCATGTGATAACAGAAAAAAACAATGTTGATGACAGTACAATACTTGAAGACAATTTTGAAGCAATAGTGGGGGAGGACACGGAAGAACTTATTGCCGATGGAGCATATGCAAACAAAAGCGTACAGGACAGGCTATCGGAATCAAAGAAAACTCTTATTACAACAGCAATACGGGGAAGAAAGCCAGACAGCAACAAAGTACGAAGTACTGACTTTGAGATTGAAAACAATCGCATAATACGCTGTCCCTATGGGGAAATTCCGATACATCAGGAATATAATAATGGTGTTATCATAGCACACTATGCTCATGAGAGTTGTTCCTCCTGTCCACTGAAATGTATGATACGGAAAAACAAACGTAAGCCGCATGTGCTTGTGATTACACAAGAGAGATTACAGATGGATAGGCAGCGAGAGAAATACAATGATAGTGAGTATTTGAAAAAATGCGCACTTCGACCGGCAATTGAAGGTACAATGTTTCAGTTCAAGCTGCATTTGAGAAATGGGAAAAGTCGGTATAGAGGGAAAAGTAAGGTAAAATGCAGTTCGATACTGAGAACAATTGCAATAAATTTCAAAAGAGTGTACGCTTACAGGCTTAAGGAAGCCTTATCCTATTTTATTTTAAGAAATAGTATGATAATAAAGTCATTTTTAGCACGAAAAAATATTCTTTGCTGTTTTTCTACTTAAAAACAGTGTGTTTGTGCAGGGGAATCATATATTAATAATTAACTTGTCAAAAATATGTATTTGGATAATACTAAATACCCTTAGGGTTCATGTTTCTGCAACAAAGCAGTTAGTAATTGTAATGGAAAAATATACAATGTTTTCAAATACTGATTTTCATTTTGGACATACATCGATAAATGAAGATATAGCATATTTTTATACAAAAATGAACGATGCTATAATCAACCTTGTTCGTTCTCTTCCAGTATCGGTTCAAACCTCTGCGATGATATTTTTAATGCATAATGCTGGCATTCAGCCTGGACAAAATCTGGATTTTTTCAGCAATTACTATTCGCCTATATGGTCAATCATTCCTCATATCATGATAAGGCATACATGTACACGGATTAAACAGGAGTTTATGTATCTCGCTGCAACAGCTCATGCAATGGTCATGCTTCTTCATTCTTTAGATAATCATATTAACGATGGTCAGGTTGTACCAGATCATTTGACTCTCCTTATTCGAAGTCAGGGATGGAAGCTATTCTGGGATACCATTTCAACTTTTTGTTCACTTATTCATACAGACAAGGAAATAGTGAATAGCTGTCTTGATAGATATTATGCGTGTATAACCACGGATAAAAGCATTGATAATCTGGAAGAATATCTACGTATTTTCAGGGATCAAATGGCTACAGCTCTCATTGTTCCCCTGCTGACTGTACAATTTGTACAGGATATGTCTTTAGACGAAGATATCAGAGCCTTACTTGAATGTTTTGGTTTAGCCTGGCGGATATATGATGATATCCAGGACATGAAGGATGATCTGAATAATGGACGGAATTCTGCAGTAACTCTTAGCCTGCCCAGGGAAGTTCGTTGTCGCTGGAATGAATTTTTAAAAATAGGAACCATCATACCTGAAGGGGAAAATATATCAGAGCGTAAAAATGATAGCATAAATATTCTTGAAGAAATGATACAGACTTCAGGTGTCATCCCTATTCTTACAAAAAGGATTATTAAGGAATTAAAAGCTGCTGCAAAACATGCAGAAGATATTGGCCTTTTTGGCCTTTCAGATGAAATAGTGAAATTACGCATTCATTTTGTTCAGGGGATGAAATGTGATACTGGAGAAGACAATGTCAGTGATTGATTCTATACCATTTGAAATTCTTGAAGCTGTAAAGAAGGAAAACCTTTCAATAGAAGTTACAACACGATGTACCAGCAACTGTACCTATTGCTTTGTACTATCTGATTGTATTGAATATCATGATCTTGATTATGAAACAGTATTCTCAATAATAATGGAAGGTTATGAGATTGGCTATCGACATCTTCACATAACAGGTGGTGAACCGCTATTGTGGGGATATCTTTTTGATATTTTGAATGATGCTATTTCAATAGGTTATGAGGCAATTTTTTTAAATACAAATGGATTTTTATTAGATACTAAAATATTACAGCAGCTTAAATCTATAAAGGGACTGAGCCTTTCAATCAGCTTACTGGGATTTGAAGCAATACATAATGCTTTCCGTGGTAATAATTCATTTATAAAAACAACACAAGCGATTGAAATGGCACTATACAACAATATTCCAGTATACCTTTTCTGCGTGACCGGGAAAAGCCTTTTGCCACATGTGCCACATTTTATACAATGGGCATACCAGAAATTTCCAGGTATAAAGGAAATTACTCTCATACAGCTTATTCGTGTTTCTGAAGATGCAGGTAATGTATGTAATGAGTTGTTATCGCCTGATGATTTTTTATTTTTGGTGCGTATGATTTCTTTGCTGAAAATATATGGGTTCCCGGTTTCATTACTTGAAAATCCTCTTGCTGCAGTAGTAGCTCAATTGTTCCAACTACCATGGTTCCCAAATCCCCTTCACCTTATACGTCCGGGAAAACTTACCATAAAGGCTGATAAAAGTATTACAATTGCCCATTCATCAAGTCAATCGGTTGGCATATACAGCCGTGGTGAACTCCATCGCATCCTTGCTTCTGAAGTTTATTTACGTGGAGTTAAAGAGGATCATAACACCTGTTCTTCCTGCAATCACATAGCAGCATGTCGTAAAGCAGGAATGCAGCGCCCATCAGAGTTTTTCAGGGATATGAATGAAAATATTCCCTATTGTAAACGTGTTCTTGATAGTATATGTTAACAAGCTCTGGATTACTATTTATTATTCAGTATCATAAATATCACAATCAATGTGACAAAAGAAGGGTCAGAGCCTCTGAGTCCAAGATTGCTCCTTTTACACCCACTCAAGTATCATAGAATACTTCTTCCTGTAATATTCCTCATACTGCATAAATCTTGCCACCCTTTTGGCAAACGTTTCCCCGAGCTTCACAAAGTAGTCATGATGGTCTATGGGTACACCTATATTTGCTTCTTCAGTTAAATATGCCTGTATGCTGCTGTAGTGGTATTTTGTAGGGTCAGAGCATAACCTCCTCCGTATGGGATTATATGCCAGATACCACAATAACCACAACAAATAATGAAAGCCATCTTTAGCAAACTGTACGATACTGTCCTTGTACCGTTCATTCCAGAATGGCCCGGTTCTGCCGGTGATTTTATTATACAGTTCAGCAAACCTGGCTTTTATATACTGCACAATACGGGATATAGGAGCACCATCATCAAGTGTATGAATGACAAGATGAATATGGTTATCCATAATACAGAAGGCAATGAGCTTAAAGTGATACTTAGCTTTAGCTTTGTTTAAAACCTGTACAAAGCATGCCTTGAAATAGTCTTCCTGCAGGTAGTTTTTCCATTCAATGCAGCGGGAAGTGATGTGATAGGTTAAACCTGGGAGTTGTACACGTAATTTCCGTGCCATGGTATTCCTCCTTGTATGTAGTAGGTAAGAAAATAAAGCCTTTACTGTATATAACGCTTGTGATTTGAAAATTGAACGGGTATAGTGAAAAATTTTTTAAGATTTTGAAGATTTTTTTATGAATCGAATAGGGTCAGAGCATAATAAGAGATAAGAGATGAATTACAGAAACAAAGGGTCAGAGCCTATTAATTTTAAGATATATCAAGCAATGATTACAAATAATGCTAAGTATGACATAAATACGCAACATCGACAGAACAAGGGATCCAACATGGGGTCAGAGCATAGTAAAGATAGTAAAGGGTAAAGTAAATAGAATGGGGTCAGATCCTTAAAACTTTATATGGAGAAGAATACTGAATGGAGCAGGTGAATTGTAGAGAGGATTGGTAAAAATATGGGGAAAATAGGGGGTCAGAGCATAGTAAAAGTAATCGTGCAAAAGCGTAAAAAGGGGTCAGAGCATAAAGGACCAGGCAATTTACTTTTAATGGCTTATATGGCAGACTCTTTTGCAGGTTTTCAAGTGAAAGATTTAATAGGGGAAGTTATTGAATGAAATTATTAAGTATATATTTTACTTGAAATTTTGTGTATAATATAGGGATACTTCAATATAAGTAGCATGAGTATTTAATTAAATAGAAATAGAAATTAGTTTCATGAAAAGAAAATAAATGACTAAAATGTACAAACGTAAAGTCAGGGAGGTTTTCAATGAAAGCATGTGTTACTGGTGCAACTGGATTTATAGGAGGAAATTTAGTTAAAGCATTGCTGGCAAAAAAACATTCAGTAAAGGCACTGATATTACCCAATGATCCCAAGATACCGGAACTAAAGAAGAATAAAGTAGAGGTTGTGCAGGGCGATATTAGGGATCTTGAAAGTGTAAAAAAAGCAGTAAAGGGGTGCGATGTTATTTTTAACTGTGCTGCTGTAGTGACTGACTGGGCACCGCAAAGACTATTTGAAGAAGTTACCGTTGGTGGTACAAAAAATGTGTGTGAGGCTTCAGTGTGGGCTAAGGTAAAAAGGCTTGTTGATATCTCCACCAATGATGTGTTTGGGTTGCGTGAGGATGTTGTGATGGATGAATCGTTTCCGTTAGAACCTTGGGGCGAACCGTATCCAGATTATAAAATTAAGGCAGAAGAGATAACGTGGCGATACCACCGAGAAAAAAAGCTCCCGGTAACTATGGTTTATCCATGCTGGGTATATGGTGAGGGCGATCAGACATTTGTGCCTCTTCTGGCAGATGCTATTGTTAAACGCGAACTTATTTTCTGGCGTAAGGATGTTATTGTGTGGCCAACCTATGTACACAATCTGGTTGATCTACTGTTGCTTATTGCTGTTGATAAGCGGGCTATAGGCAATGGGTATCT
>JAKPOE010000005.1 GCA_029548025.1 Spirochaetota bacterium | reverse complement strand
ATCAGTTTTTGAGCTATCCTGATTGGAAATTGTTGGGATCTGTATAGCCTCTGAAAGATGTTTTGCAACGGTCATTATATCAATTTTATATGGTATTGTTTCTTTAACCTCAACCTGTTTTGATGAAACAGTTAATGCTTTCACTATAAGAATAATAATAAATACCAGTACAATGATACCAAGAATTTTTAAAATTTTTTTAATCATATTACATCCCCCTTCTAAAAAATGAATTCATACATAAATTAATAGACTACATTGCAATTAATATTCAATTATATAAATAAAATTACTTCAAGCTTTTTATAAATTTTTTTTTATTCTTTTATCCTTATGTAAGAAACTTTCATATAAAAACATATCTTCCAAAAATACTTTATTGCCTTTTTTATATTTAACCTAAAAAAGTATCAGCAAAAAAATAGAGGCAGTTTTAACCTGCCTCTATTTTTTTACTAAGAAATTAGCGTATTTATATCAATCCAGATCGGGAGGATACATAGCATTAATTTCTTTTGCATATTTCTGCTCAATAACTTTACGTTTTACTTTCTGAGTTGGTGTAAGCTCACCTGTTTCCTGTGTCCAGACAGCCTCAAGCAATGTAAACTTCTTAATTTGTTCAACCCGTGAATACTGTTTTGTATACTTAGCTATTTCATTGCCAATGAGCTGAATCACTTCTTCATTCTTGATCAGATCAGCATTATTAGCAAATTTTATACCTTTTTGCTTTGCCCACTTGCCAACTGCCTCAAAATCAGGAATGACAAGGGCACTTAGATATTTGCGTTTATCGCCAATGACTGCCAGTTCCTCGATGTATGGGGATTCTTTTACACTATTTTCAATATTCTGTGGTGAAATGTTTTTACCACCAGCAGTTACAATAATATCTTTAATTCTACCGGTTATCTTTAAGCAGCCGTCCTCATCAATGACACCTATATCACCAGTTTTGAAATAGCCGTCTTTTGTCATAACCTCTTCAGTAGCAGCTTTGTTTTTATAATAGCCCAGCATTACCTGTGGGCCCTTCACCAGTATCTCACCATCATCGGCAATCTTTACCTTTGTTTCAGGAATTGCCTGCCCAACGGTACCTGGCTTTATAAACCATGGCCTGTTATAGGTTATTACCGGTGTAGTTTCAGTAAGCCCATATCCTTCAAGTATTTTCAAACCCATACCAATAAAAAACTCTGCATCAGACACTGCGAGTGGTGCACCACCGGAAATAGCATAACGTAGCCTATCCAAACCTATAGCAGCTTTTAACTTTGAGAATACAAGCTTATCTGCAACATTGAACTGTATGGCAAAAAGCCCCTTCCGTGGGATATCACGGCATACATGCGGCAGATTCTTTTTAGCTGTATTGAGTGCAAAGTTAAAAATTGCTTTTTTTAAACCAGACTCGTTTGCAAACTTTGCTAAAATACCTGCGTGTACCTTTTCATAAATTCGTGGCACACTGATAATAACGGTAGGGCGAACTTCAGTAAAATTTATCACCAGTTTTTCAATGCTTTCAGCAAATGCTGTTTTTGCACCAGCCCAGATAGGTCCATAATAGCCGGTTGTCATCTCTAATGAATGGGATAGCGGTAAAAACGATAGCCATATATCATCAACGCTAAAAAATTTGCCCATATCCACCATGATATTCCTAACATTAGAAAAGAAATTATAATGGGAAAGCATTACTCCTTTAGGATTTCCCGTAGTCCCTGATGTATAGATAAGCGTTGAAAGATCGTCACGCTTTATAGATTTTAAACGCTTATCAAAATCTGCAGGCTTTGCTTTCTTTGCACCTTTTTCCAGTGCTTCTTTAAAGGTGATGACTCCCTGTTTTTTCTTTGAAAGATCATCAAAAATAATAAGCTGATCTAATTTGGGGCATTTTTTGATAACCTTTAAAACACGGTCAGCATGATCTTCAGTTCCCACAAAGCATATTGAAGATCCTGAATGCTCCAGTACATACTGAGCCTCTTCAGATGAGTTAGTAGCATAAATAGGAACGCTCACTGCACCAATAGATGTTGTTGCTAAACTTGCAACCCACCATTCCCAGCGGTTGGGTGCAAATATTGCAACTCTATCCCCCTTCTTAATACCTTCACTCATCAGGTAGTATGCTGTGTTGTGTACCATGGTATTCATATCGGTCCATGATATATCTACCCACCGGTCACCTTTCTTATAGGATACACAAGCTTTGCTTCCTAGCTTTGCTGCCTGTTCCTGAAATACGGCTGACATTGATTCTGATTTAAATTGCGCCATCCAATCCTCCTCTCACTTTTTTTAAAATTAATAATGAATATACAAATTTTTGTATTACATTTTATAACATAAAATTAAACTATTGATTAATCATAAGACTACGTAAATACAAATTGTCAATACTTTTTTAAGGGTTGTCTTAATTTTCAACACATATCGCGATATCAACATTAATAAAAAAGAAATAAAAAAAAATGAATGGCTTTAATCAATATTTATAGCAACACCTTGCTTACTATAAGGGTAACTATCGCCCAAAAAATTAAAGAAAACATTGTGTTTTGTGCTTGATTGGTACTACACTGGTATATTTACATACATAGCCATTGATAACCATAAACACATAAGCGGTAGCCTATGCACCATAAACAAAAGCTCTATACCAACCCCAACCTGATTATTGCATTTAGCATTACGCTTATTGTTGTCATGGGTGTTACAAACATTACGCCTGCATTACCTGCTATGGCAACTTTTTTTAATATCCCTTATTCATCGGTTGCCCTGTTAATCACTGTTTTTACCATGCCCGGAATTATTGTAACGCCTATCCTTGGCATAGTATCCGACAGGATTGGAAGAAGAATTTTAATAATCCCCTCACTGCTTATATTTGGCATAACCGGTACCATCATGTTTTTTGTTAAGGATTTTTCATGGCTCCTTATACTGCGCTTTATACAGGGCGTGGGAGTTTCGGCATTGGGCGCTATCAACACAACCATCATTGGCGACATGTTTACCGGTAACGACCGCACTGCAGCATTTGGTTATAACGCAAGTGTTTTAAATATTGGCACCGCAGCCTATCCTGTCATTGGCGGACTGTTATGTATTGCTGGCTGGAACTATCCCTTTTTGCTTTCAGCCTTTGCCTTTGTTGTTGCATGGTTTGTTATATTTCACCTGCACAACCCAGAGCCTGTCAATGAAGTTGCACTGAAAGACTATTTCAAAACCATAGCTGCCATTATCAAAAAACCCTATATTATAGGGCTACTGTCTACCAATATCCTTACCTTTACCCTTTTATATGGACCCATTATTACCTATTTTCCCTACATCATCTCATACCGGTTCAACGGCGATTCTGCAACAATAGGGCTTATCATGTCACTGATGTCCATTGTAACAGCAATAACAGCTACACAGCTACAATGGCTTTCAACGCGCTTTTCAGAAAAAAATCTTATCTTTTACAGCTTTCTTGGTTTTGCCATTTCATTCATCATTGCAGGGCTGGCTCAAAACTATTTCTGGCTTACGGTGGCAATCATTATAGGTGGCGCTTCCAACGCTATCAACAACCCAAGTTTGCTTTCACTGTTAACAGGCGCTTCACCCACACACTATCGCGGAGCCATCATGTCATTAAATGGGATGGGGCTTCGTGTTGGTCAAACAGTTGGTCCAATCATTATGGCAATGTTATTGGCGATAGTTACTATTGATATAGCATTCTACATTATAGGCGGGGCAACGGTAATCATTACCATAGCACTGTTTTCCACCCTGCTATCGAATAGAGAATACACCGTGAAAACATGATTAACTATCGATACCTCTCGTTGATTGTACGTACTACCCAGGATAGCGGAACTACTCATTCCTGAGAAACTTCAGGCTGTTATCTGCTCAATCTGCCATGCCGTTGCTATCGCTTGTTTATTATGACTATTGCCGTTCAACTGTGCTTTATCAAATACTTATTCCCATATTGGCAATCTCATTCTTCACCAACCTCGTTGTTATTAGTGTTATACAACCCTCCAGAAGGAAAAAAATTAATACTTTTTTTCACCATCGCCCCCTGTTATTGAGGTTACAATGTTGATTCATGTCAATTTTTTAAAAAAAGAGATGGTAGTGAAGTATGGATGGTATTATACATGCATTAAAATAATTTGACATGTTACCAGCAGGCAGTAGTATATATACATAAAGGAGGCAACGTACCAATGGGATAAGCAGTAAGAATATATGAGGCATTTAAGGAAGACGAGATTAAGGCAAAACTATTAGCTGAGTTTATTGAGTTAGTTGAGCAGACAATATTAAATAATCAGTTAGCCACCCGGCAGGATGTAACGATCTCAGAATTGAAGCTGACCAAAGAGATAGAGCAAGGACAGGCAGATTTAAGTATAGAGATTGAGAAAATACAAACGGATTTAACCAGAGAGATACATCAAAGCCATACAAGCACATTACGCTGGATGATAGGTTTATTTCTCGCTGCCGTGTTAACACAGGCAGGGCTTATCATAGCGTTGTTGCAGCTTGCTATAAGTAAATAAGGTTAATGTACATATCATACAGTTTAACACAAAAAGCCTGAATATTTACAATAATAAAAAATAAAATAGAAAATCATTCTACACCCCCTTGCACAACAATACCCTGCTCATAGACAAAATGACATAGATTGAATAGTATTCCCACTCCTAAAAAAGCTTGCATCAATACACTGCATACCCTATGTATGTCATCATGAACAACAATGAAAGGTTAGCCATTATACAACAAAAGTTGAGCGCTGCACTTGGAGCATCTGTTGTCAGCAATGATCCCGATGTGCTTGAAAAATATGCCATTGACGAAACATCCGATCTTAAAGGCAATCCATGGCTGGTAGTGTATGCAAAAAGTGCTGAGGATGTGAGCACTGTTCTTTCAGTCTGTAACGAATATTGTATACCGGTGATTCCACGCGGGGCGGGTACCGGTGTTACCGGCGGTGCTGTACCTGTTTGCGGTGGTGTTGTTTTATCATTAGAAACAATGAATAGCATCGTTGAGATAGATGTCGAAAATATGATAGCAGTGTGCGAACCTGGCGTCATTACGGGTATATTGCAAAAAGAGGTAGCACAGTATGGACTTATGTACCCGCCCGATCCGGCAAGCCTTGATTCATGCTCACTTGGTGGCAATGTAGCTGAAGGTGCAGGAGGACCTCGCGCAGTAAAATATGGCACAACAAAAGATTATATCACAGGGCTTGAGTTTGTACTTAGTGATGGAAGTATCATTCAGCATGGTGGTAAATTTATAAAAAATGCTACAGGGTACAATCTTACCGGCATTCTCATTGGTTCTGAAGGAACACTTGCCGTTATTACAAAGATATACTGCAAGCTCATCCCTGCTCCGGCTTATACACTTGATATGCTTATCCCATTTGCAAGTCTTGAAGAAGCAATCAGGATGGTGTACACGTTTTTAATTAATCGCATTAAGCCTGCTGTTTTAGAATTTATGGAAGAGGATGCCCTTATAGTAGCCTCACAGTATTTAGGTCAGGCAATGCCTCATCCAGAAGCAAAAGCTCATCTGCTCATTCAGCTTGATGGCGATAGTTCCGAAGATATTGAGCGCATGCTGCAAACGATTCTTTCCCTTGGAATGGTACATCCCGATACAATATTGACAGCACAATCACCCCAACAAAAAGAACGGCTATGGAAGGCACGGCGTTGTATCCGTGAGGCAATAGATGCAAAAAGCCCCGTTTTTTTAGCTGAGGATTGCTCAGTCCCCCGCTCTTCTATTGCTCCTTTTTTAACGGGGGTCAAAGAGGCTCTGACCCCGTATGGCTTACAATCGATCATATTTGGGCATGCCGGTGATGGGAACGTTCATATTGATGTGCTAAAAAACGATATGCCCTATGAGGATTTTAAAAAGCTGGTACCAGCGCTTAAAGAGATTATATACGGGCAGGCTTATCGATACGGTGGTACTATCACTGGCGAGCATGGAACAGGATTTATACGGAAAGATGCATTAAAGAAGTTTGCTACTTCCCAGGAACTATCGCTTTATAAGCGTTTAAAAAAAGCCTTTGATCCCAACGGAATTTTAAATCCGCACAAGATTATTGATATAGATTGATGCCGATAACATTATTAACTAATATTAAATTGTACTGTTTGTCCACTGTTGCCAAAATAACGGGAGTGCTCTACCTTAATGCACTTGCCTTGAACTACTTTAAGCCCCGCATTGTTAGCTTTTTTTGCTGCTTCATTATGAGCAATCCCTAACTGCATCCATACAACCTTTGCACCAATTGCAATGGCATCATCAACAATGGGCGGGACATCCGCAGGTTTTCTAAAAATATCCACAATATCAACAGGGAACGGGATTGCTTTTATATTGGGGTACGACTGCAAACCCAATATGCTTTGTTTCGTTGGATTAACCGGCACCACTGTGTAGCCGTGATTAATTAAATAGCGTGCAACACGATTGCTATCTTTTGCTGGATCATCAGACAATCCCACCACTGCAATAATTTTATTGTTCAACAAAATGTTTTTAATTTCACTATCACCTGGATTGAATGCAGGTACTTCGCATTGCATATCTGCCATACCACCTCCTATCCCCGGCTTTTATTCAATATGCAGTACTATAATCTATAATAAATATAAACACATTTTCATTTTTTTACAATTTAAATATGTGAATATACCTATGCTTTTCTGAAAACAGGGGGTCAGAGCATCACATAGTGAAGGCATATGCTCTGACCCTTCTGGCATTATATGGTTGCTGCCACTGGTTGGCTATATTTTTTCCTGATCTCTTTTTTATCAATCTTTCCTACACTTGTTTTAGGGATAGCATCAACAAACTCAAATTTATCCGGAACTCCATATTTTGGAATTTTACCATCTTTAGCAGCCTTTAGCATAAAGGCATGGAGCTGTTTATCATCGACTGTATTCTTACAATCATCTTTTAGTTTTATAACCAATAATGGCCTTTCACCCCACTTGGGATCCGGGACGCCAACCGCTGCACATTCAAAAACGGCTGGATGTTGACTCATAATATTTTCCAGATCAAGCGACGATACCCATTCACCGCCTGTTTTGATAACATCTTTAATTCTGTCCGTTATTTTCAAATAGTTGTATTCATCAATAAATCCCACATCCCCTGTATGCAACCATCCATTTTTCCATAACTCTTTAGTTTTGTCTTCATCTTTGTAGTATCCCTTTGTAAGCCATGGGGAACGCACAACAACCTCCCCGGTCATACCTTGCTCCACCGGATTATCATGAGCATCAACAACCTGTACATCCGCTAAAACTGCAGGTAACCCTGTTTTGCATCTAAACGCAACCTGCTGATCCTTTGGTATTGATAGTAGTGTTGGTTTTAATAACGCAGCAGTTAGCAATGGACATGTTTCAGACATCCCATAAGCCGAATAGATATCAATACCTTTATCCAATGCCTGTTTACATAGATCCTCTGGAAGCATTGCTCCACCAATAACAACCTTCCAGTGAGATAGATCAACACTCTCAATCCCTGGAGCAGTAACAAGCATCTGGATAATGGTTGGAACGCAATGGGAAAAAGTAACCTTTTCTTTTACTATTAGCTTTAATAACATTGCAGGCTCATATTTCCCTGGATAAACCTGTTTTACACCCAGCAATGTTGCAAGGTAGGGGATTCCCCATGCATGGACATGGAACATAGGTGTTAATGGCATATAAACATCACCTGATCGGAATCTGCCGATATTGTCATAGGCGCCAAGCATTGCCATAAGCCCAAATGTATGGAGGACCAGTTGCCGATGGCTAAAGTAAACCCCCTTTGGCAAACCTGTTGTTCCTGTGGTATAAAATGTTGTTGCTTTTGTATTTTCATCCAATTCCGGAAAATCATACCTGTCATCAGCAACCCGTATCATTGCTTCATATTCACCGGTTATTGCAATATCATCCGCCAATGGTTTCACATCATCAACAAGCACTATACAATGGCAAACATTATGCAGCTTATCCCTGATACTGCTAATCAATGGGAGCATATCACCATGTACCAGAATAGTTGTGGCTCCGGTATGGTTTAATGTGTAAACAATCTGTTCAGGTGATAATCTAAAATTCATCGTTTGCAGCACCGCCCCCATCATAGGCACAGCAAAAAAACATTCCAGATACCGGTGACTATCATAATCAAAGATAGCAACAGTATCACCCTGTTTCACTCCCATGCCTTTCAATACATTTGCAAGTTTATGAATACGACGCATTAAGTCCTTATAGGTATACCGAATGATATCTCGATATACAATTTCCTGGTTGGGATTATACACGAGTGCTGCCTTTAATAATTTGTCCAGCGTTAGCTGATACTCATACGCCTGCCCTGGTTCATACGTTTTGTTTTCCATCAATAAACCTCCTGCTGTTTTATTTATAGAGATAGTAACAACGATGATATTGTCTTACAATACTTGGAATTATTTTATTGATGTACCATTGATACTTATTTATTTGTAGGTAATTGACTTACATTTTCTTCAGTTTCATGCACCCATCGGGTAGCTTCATTAACAAGCTGTACTGCATTTTTTATATGTAATTTTTCTTTTATGCGTTCTTTATATGTTCCTATAGTTTTACTGCTTAAATTAAGTGTTGCTGCAATCTCGCTGGTTGTTTTTCCTTTTCCTATTAATGCAAATATTGCCAGCTCTCTGTTTGTCAGTATATCAACATGTGACTGTCCATACTCATTCTTTACGGCTTTAGCTACAATCTCTTTCATAATCTGCTCACTAACGTAGATAGACCCATCCAGAATGGTTCTAATCGCTTCCACTATTACATCCGATGTTTTATCTTTCATAATATATCCTGATGCACCAGTCTGCAATACTCTTTGTGCATAAATCTTTTCATCATGCATTGATAAAACCAATGTTTTAACAACAGGGAAATGACGTGCTATATCCTTTACCAGTTCAATCCCATTGCTATCTTTTAACGATATATCAATAATAGCAGCATCAGGTTTTAATTTTGATATAATTTTTAATCCGTTATGCACATCCTCGGCTTCACCCACAACCATCATGTCGCTTTCCTGATTAATTATTTTGCACAAGCCCATCCTGAAAACGGGATGATCTTCAACAATTACGATAGATATTTTTTTGTTCATAGTACCCTTATTTATCGATAGTTAGCGATATTGTTGTTCCGGCATTTACCATTGAAGTTATTTTTAATTCTGCACCAATAACTGCCGCCCTGTGCCTCATGATCTTTAATCCCATACCACGAACATGAGCGATGTCAAAACCATACCCTTTATCTTCTATAACGATCATAATAGTTTTATGTGTTTCAGTAATCACAATGTTTATTGTTTCAGATTTGCTGTGTTTTACTGCATTGTAGACTGCTTCCTGAATAATATGGTACACATGCGTCAATACTTCTGAATTTGAAATACTAATTTCTTTATCACATATATAGGTACAGGTAATCCCATAAATCATTGCAACAGTTTGTATTAATTCATGCACCAGGGCAGATAAACCCTGTTTTTCTATGAAATATGATGGTGTTAACCCTCTTGAAAATTGGCGTGTTTTGACAATGGCACCATCTAAAAGCTGCCGGATGTTTTCCACATCTTCTTTAAGCGGCAGTATATTCTTTGATAATTCCTGTATCATCACCTTGCACAGGGCGTCTATCCCCAGCAAATGAGGAATAAGATCATCATGGAGGTCCTGACCAATCGTCTGTCGCTCCTTTTCGCTAATCAAAATTATCTCTTTTTCAAGCATTCGTTTCTCTGTAATATCAGTAAGTGATATAATAACCATCTTCTGGTCATTAATATATATCACCTCTGCCGATAAAATTGCGATGTATTCTTTTGAATCATGTTTCAATGAAATTTCATAATCACTGATTGTATTAAACTTAATGAGCTGTTTATATAATCGTTGTATATCTCTTTTTTTAATTATTCCAATATCAAAGATGCTAATAGCCGGTTTGTGGTGCAATGGCACATGGATAAGTATCTCAAAAGCCTTGTTCCATTTTACAATCATCCCTGTTTGCATATCAATAAGCGCCAATCCAACAGGAGTTGCATCAAATACTTTTGCAAAAAGCTCTTCTGACTGTTTTAAAGCCTCTTCCCAATTTTTTCGCTGGGTTATATCAGTAACTACCGCAAAGCTACCCAAAAATCGTCCCTGCTCATCGGATACTATTTTTGGGGATACAATGGTATGCGCTATCGTCCCATCATCTTTCATCCATGCCATTTCATAGGGTTCCTGAATTCCAAACTGACGTTTTTCCATCTGGATATCAAACTGGCAATAGTAATGAGGATGGATAAAATCTTTTATTTGTTTACCGATAATATATTGTTGATCATATCCTACAATATCACAAAATCGTGGATTAACGTATTGAATTGTTAAATGTTCATCCTGTACCAGCAACCCATCACTCATTGTTTCCACAAGCAAACGGTATTTTTCTTCACTTTTTCGCAGCGCTTCTCTTGTTTCAACTAACTGGGTAATATCGGTTAACGAAGCAACACTCAATTGAGTACCTGGAATCATATCAATGGTAATATAAATGTACAGTATCTGTTTATCTTTTGTATATATTCTGAATTCATAATTTTTAGGTGCACTATCCGGATCTTTTCTTCGCAAACAGTGATATTCTTTCATTCTTTCTACATCGTCTTCATGTATAAATTGCGTCCAGCTTACCCTCCCTTCAATCTCGTGTTTATCATATCCCAGCATGGAAGCAAAACGGCTATTAACCAGAATAATTGTTGTATCTGCATCTATGAGGATGGTTCCTGCACCTGTATTTTCAAATATTGTGATATATCTGTCATTGAATGCCGGGGTATTGTTACTGTTTGACTCCATTGACATGAACTATCGCCCCATAAAATTTTTTTACAAAAGGATTGTATAGAGTATCATGACTTTTTCAACATGCATTTGATCTCTCTTCAAACACCCAGTGCAAATTTTTCGGCAGATCGAGATAATCAGCATGTGCAGCCTCTTCTGTTAAATCAACGGAATTATAGGTATGCCAGTACAATATTGTTTTGTTGTTATATTCCGGGTTTTGTATCATACCACATACCGCTGCAAATGTTTTACCGGTATAGGTTGGTTCTAACGGTATATTTTCCAACTGGTGCATTGTGTCAATGGCATCCATACATGCAGCGGTTGGGTAACCATATCCTTCACCACAATAATCGTGTACGATAGCTGGTGTCATAAAATCAACTGCTGGCAATTGAGTAAACCCTGCCATGAGTGCATAGGTTTGCTTCATCAGTGACAGTACACTCTTTTCATTGGCAATAGGCACAGGTCCAAGGGATCTATCGGTTACCCTGACCCCAATAACCTTACTGCGTAATCCCGCTAACGCTGCACCCAGGGTAAGCCCTGCCATAGTTCCTGCCGAGCCCAATGCACACACAATATAATCTGGCTCCAGCATAAGCCCCTGCTGTATCTGCTGCTGTAGTTCAAACGCAGCATTTACAAAACCTACCGTTCCCAGTGGCGAGGAACCGCCGGCATATAAAAAATAGGCATCGTGCATCAACCGTTCAAATGTATAAAACATAACACCGGCTTTCAGCATGGTTTTGTAATATTTTAACTGTGCATTATAGCGGCACAATAACAGTAAATTTTTTTTTACATACGCGGTTACCGGCTGGTAAAACAAAAGAAGCCTGCATGCAAGCCCCAGCTTCTGGCAAAACATAGCGGTTGCCAGTCCATGGTTGGTGCCAATGCCCCCCATGGTAACAACTCTTGATTTATTCAGAGCCTTTGCCTCCGCTAATGTAAATTCTAATTTCCTTACCTTATTGCCACCATATACCTCTGAAGATAGATCATCCCGCTTAATCCATAGATTATCATGAGAAAAATGATGCAGTCGTTGTACAGGCGTCGGGAATTTGCCAAGTGACAGCCATGGTAATTGTTGCAACGCTTCCCATGTATCCAGCAGCGGTAAAGTTTTCACAGGCTACCTCCAGTCTTCCTTTGTGGCGATAGCTACTATGTCAAAACCCTGCCTTAGCAGAAATCGTTTGCGTAAATAATAGTACGCCACACCACTCAAAGCAAACAGTAGAAATAAGCCAATCTTAAGCAGCGATTGCAGATCTACCAGAATGATGATGCAAAAAAACACTATGAGGATAAAACCCGCAAAAGTACAGAGGTACAACCACACCCCTTTTAATTTAAAATGTGCCTGCATGTAACGCTCAGGATACAGTTTTGGAAATCGCAGCGCTGCAATAAGAATAGGAAGAAAGACGATAATGCCACCCAATGCTGAGTACGATGCAAACGTTGCAATGGAAAAATTTGAAAGGATACCTGCAAGCGATAGTAACCAGATAATGGTTAGCAGTATATGAGGCGTGGCAAATTTTTTATGAACATTTCCCAACCATGCTGGAAGCAGCCTATCATTGATAATAATAAGCAGCGATTTGGTGCCTACAATAAACAAGGCATTGAGCGTTGTGATAAGGGCAAGCACTGCACCGCCCAGGATAAAAAACATAAACCCGGCACTGTCTAGTATTGATTTGCTTATGAACACTAAAGGCTCTTCAGCCTGTGATGTTGTATGCCATGGAAGAGCACCTGTTGCAGCAATAGCCACAAGAAGGTACACTATGGCAACAATGGGAAAGGTAATACAATATGCCCTGGGTATAGTTTTCCCCGCATCTTTTATTTCACCACCCAATTCAATAATCCCATTTGATCCTAAATAGGTAAAGGTAAGCAGTGCAATCCCCACTGCAAGATTCCCAATACCCTTCTGAAAAAAATTTTCAAAATTTTTACCATCAAGATGAACAATTCCAGCAAATGAAAAAAACAGCAAGGCGCTTGCCAGGATGATAACCATGATTGCCTGCAAAACGGAAGCAGGTTTAATCCCGATAAGATTTACCAGGTAAAATACTGTTACAAGAACTATCGCCATACATTGCACAGACATAGCAGGGAAAAAAGTAGCTATGTACCGCGCGCAGGATATGCTGTACAGTGGGATCTGTCCAAAAAATGTTGCAAGTACATAAATCCATATGCCAGCAAAGGCAACACCCGGTGATACCATACGGCTAGGATATTTATAATTGCCACCAACTGACGGAATTGCCGACCCCAGCATTGCAAGTGGAAGCATGCTTAAAAAGACGGGAATCACCGCCAGCAAATAGGCAAGCGGTAATGCAGGTCCCACAATTTTGAGTACAATGCCCGTAAAAACAAAAATACCGCCACCAATGGTAAATCCCACTGCAATAAAGGTAACCTCCGCAAGTCCCAGTACCCGTTTTAAGTTCATGGTTTTATTGCTGTTCATTGCTTTTTCACCATCTATTGTATACTATGTTTGCTCATCACTGAACAATCATTTGATGCCACTTTGTATGGACTTTGTTATATTTTCAAGGATGTCACTATAAACATTTTTAATCCTTTCAAAGATTTCTACGGATGTTATTTCATCATAAATATGTGCGCTCACATTCCTATCCTCCAGCATGTCAGGGAGTATTTCATCATCTTCTATTATTCGGTTCCTGAAAGCCTCTTTTATACATGCTCTGGGATTATTACATTCAACACCATTATATAATAATATCGTTTTTAATGTTTTCCATAAAAGCTCAACCGTAAACTCAAAACGCTGTATAGTACCATCTTTTTCTAAATCGGTTTGAGCAATACTTACCGCTTCTTTTAGTGATGTAACAGCATTTTCCAATTTTTTAACAGATAGATATATCTCACTTTTTTTCATAGATTACAACCCCTGACTCTTTTATACTATCCTTAAAGGTATCATCTACCTTACGTAACACTATAATATCAACAGAATATAATCCACTAACATCATCAATGAGTTCTTTCATCTTCCGCATTTCCCTGAATGTAAGTGCTTTCTCGCCTTCAAGCGCTATATCAATATCAGAACCTTTATGTGCATTGCCTTTTGCTCGCGAGCCAAACAAGATAATCCTGGCGGGATCAGCTTTTTCAACAATAATTGATACAATTTTTTGTATTATATATTCTACTTTACTGTCCATTATATCCTTATCTCCATCACATGTAATCGTTCCTATTATCATTTCCCATTAAAACTTTATGACGCTTGACATCCAAAATTATACTGACTTGAAATAACACTGTCAAGATAAATACAGAGGGTTAATAATAGCTTGTTCTTTCACGGGCAGTAAAAAAACATATAGAATAGAAAGTGTTGGTTTACGCTAACAAAACAATAGTATTTGATTGAACGCATTTATTTTTCACAACACCTGTTGTATTCCTCTGCATAGTTATCCATCAGCGGCACATCATGAAGCGTTTTGTACACATCGTATAATAATGAATATGCTTCACAATGGAAGGGGTCACGCTCCACTACACCCTTGCACAAGGTGATAGCTCTATCGATGTAATACTTACGGCGTTTTGCCGGTTTATACTCAAAACATAGGTGCGCCAATGTCATCGCGGTTGTATTGTCGTGCGGATATACCTTGATGCATTGCTCAAGCACCTCTATTGCCTTTGCTAAACTGTTATCCTGACGATACAGCAATGCCAGCCCAATATACGCCTCTTTACAGGCAGGATTTACCTGCAATGCCCTGCTATACTGAGCTATCGCCACACCTTTTTCATTTTTTTGCAAAGCGTCGGCAGCCTTAGTCAAAAGCATATCGGTGTCATTTTTTGTTAACCTGTTACATTCATCGGCATGTACGGCTGCGGTACCATATTGCTTCAGCGTATTATACACCAATGCCAGATGATAATGAGCTTCAACGGACTTTCCTTGCTGGGCGATAGTTTTCGTGAAATGCTCAATGGCATGATTGTACTCGCTAAAATAAACATACAGCTTTCCCACCTCACAGTGTACATCAGGCTGATTATCATCAATTGCAAGCGATTGGTTATAATACTGCAATGCTCTGACCCTATTGTTGTAATGATTCAGGTAGATAGTTGCTAAAAGATTTAATGCTGCAGTATGCTTTGGGGTAATGATGAGTACCCTTTCCAGATTTTCAACAGCATAGGTGTACATCTGGTGCTGGTATTGCAACTGCGCTTTTTGATAATAATAACCAGCATCTTCATCGGCATACATAGGCAATGGGAATAGAAAGGCTATGATTACCCACAAAAAGATTATCATCAAAAATTTTTGTATTGACATTTTATAACACCTTCTTTATGTATCCATCCATAATGGCTGGTCAGGTAGCTCAGTCGGTAGAGCAGGGGACTGAAAATCCCCGTGTCGGCGGTTCGATTCCGTCCCTGACCAATTTTTATTTTCTCTATTGTGCCTGTCACATGATTTCTGCTGATTGGTCTTCCAGTCTTCTGCATCGTGGCGCCCTTTTTGTGCTGCCCAGTCGCTTAAACAGTCCGCTGCCCTGTACTGCGTCTTCTCCCAGTTTTTATATACCAGCGCATTCTGCATGGATTTTCCCTTCATCATGTCTGCTCCTGCCAGTATGGCATTCTCTATGGTGCCCTGCATAAGGCAATCTGCGTTTTCACTTTCGTAAGTGAGCATTTATGCGCTCAATATTCCCTTACTAACCCTGTGGAGCCACCTTAAACGGCGGTGTGCCTTCATTGCATCACATATATCCCTTCCACGGCGGGTGCACACCGGGCTTCCTCGCCCGCCCTGACAACTTTTCATTGGTACTTTCTTTTGTTGCGCTTTTGTGACAAAAGAAAGAACGGAACATTATTTAATTGCTCCATTCAGGCCGTTGATGCACTCAATGAATGTCCTGTTCCATATACTGTACTCTGCTATTACCTCGCCTCTATTGTATAAGCTTTAAAATAAATTTAAGGAGATCACTCGCTATTTTTTTTTCCACAAAAATTCTCATTTCCCATTGAAACGTTATGTCCAGCACCATCGCTACACCGTCGCCTTTTGTTACGGCATACCCTGCCATGACGGTGTTCTCTACTGCCATATCCATGCTCCTCTCCATAATACTATTCATTGCCCGCTTTCGTGTTGTTGTTTCACTATAACTATCACCATACCCCGGCTTTTATGTCGCCATCGTTGATGCTGTTGTTGCTCCTGCATATATACAGTCATCCCGCCAGCTTTCTGCTCATTAAAACGGTTTTGTTTTCGCACTTCATTGTGCCAGATGCAATCGAAAAAGTAAATTGTAAAATAATAAAATTTTTATGGAGAAATCTTGAAAAGATGATGCTCTCCCTTATTATACCACAAAAGCTCATATCGTTATATAGCTGCCTTTTTATACACACCTCAGTCATATTCAATAACGGTAATTAGAGGTGCACAAGTTCCAATAAATCCATTATTTCGCATTAAAACTTTATGAATCTACACAACCATTCAACAATAAGAACCTAACACCGTACATCCATAACCTGAATGATTTTCTTTTTGCTGTAAAGCGTTACAGATATACAATTTTTTCTTGTTTTTTATAGCTTACGCACACCATACTTTCTTGACAAAATTACTTAACATTCCTATTTCATGAAAGACATATTTGATGACCATCTTTTTCATATGATTATCAGTGTAAAAAAATGGTTTTATCAGCATTGCATGTGTGCTACAGTATTACATTGTACATGTGCAATTTCATTGTAAACATACTATTTTAATGCACCATGAGGTTTTACCATGATAGATCCAAAGATAGTACGCGACAATATTGATCTGGTGAAGCACACCTTGAAAATCCGCAGGATGGAAGATGCTGTCGATATTGCAAAACTGGAGGATATGGACGCTACACGCCGTCAAATTATAGCAAAAATAGATGAGCTGCGAACAATGCGCAATACGCTCTCAAAAGAGGTAGGCACATTAAAACAAAAAGGACAAAACCCAACCGATATCATGGAAAAAGTTCGCAGCATAGGCAACGATATAAAGCAGTATGAAGAGCAGATAGCCTCTATAGAAGAAACCTATACCACCATGATGTTATCCATCCCTAATATGTTACATGAATCCGTACCCATTGGTAACGATGAACATGACAATGTTGTTGTGCGCACCTGGGGGCAAAAACCATATTTTGATTTTGAGCCAAAACCTCACTATGATCTGGGGACACAGCTCAATATACTGGATTTTGAACGTGGAGTAAAAATTGCCGGAGCACGCTTTTACGTATATCGCGGACTTGCCGCACAGCTTGAACGCGCTATTATAAATTTTATGCTTGATTTACACACAAAAAAGCACGGCTACACCGAGGTATTTGGGCCATTCATTGTTAATGATGAAAGCATGATAGGAACCGGGCAATATCCAAAATTCATGGATGAGTATTACCGTATTGAACGTGATGCGCTGTCACTGATACCAACTGCCGAAGTACCATTAACCAATCTGTACCGTGATGAAATTATAGATGGGAATAATTTGCCCCTGTATGTTACCATGCAATCATCATGCTTTAGACGCGAGGCAGGCGCAGCAGGTAAAGATACACGAGGACTTATACGGGTACATCAATTTCAAAAGGTTGAGCTGGTAAAATTTGTAGAGCCCGAAACATCATTTGATGAACTGGAAAGGTTGACAGCCGATGCAGAAGAGGTTTTGCAACTGCTCAATCTGCATTACCGGGTAGTGCTCCTGTGCAGTGCCGACACATCAGCGTCTTCTTCTAAAACGTATGATATAGAGGTATGGATGCCCGGACTGGATCGATATGTTGAAATATCATCATGCTCAAACTTTGTTGATTATCAGGCACGGCGTGCGCGCATCCGCTACCGCAAAAAAGAAGGCGAAAAGCCCATGCTGGTACATACACTCAATGGTTCAGGGCTTGCGGCAGGGCGCACACTGGCAGCCATTATGGAGAACTATCAAACACGCGATGGCAATATAACAATACCCGAACTGCTGAAACCCTATCTGGAAAAAAGCATATAATGCTGTATTGTCAGGCACAATCGTTTCAGGCTGTGCGGCAGGCAATAGCTCTGTCATTAGCAACACTGAAAGAATCTACCATCACCATTGCCCCGCAGGTTTTTACCCATCCTCACTATGGCAGGATGGTGCACTCGCTTATCAATGTATTGCAACAGCTATCGGTTGCCATCTCAATTACGGATACCACCATAACCCTCACGCCGCATCAGCTGCAAAGTTTTACAGCAACTATCGCCCTGCATCCGTATTGTCCTATAGCTGATATTTTCCTTAGCATGGCTCCTGCCCTGATACACAATGAGGTGCAATCCGATATCCTTTTCCACGGTGTAACTCACTCCCAGTTTTCACACTCTACCGGTTTTATACGCTATGGCTTAGCACCGCTGTTGCAGCAGTTTGGATGTTACCTGTTCAGCGCCACAAAAAAATTTGGCTTTTATTCTGCTACCGGCACAGCAGCCACAAAGGTATACCCTGCATTACACAAGAATGCCGGGGCGATAGTTACTATTAATCGAATAAGCGGTGTAAAAATATACATTGCCAGCATTAACCAGGAATTTGCATTGTACCAGAAACAAAAGCTTGCTCAAAAACTATCACTCAGTGATGATACCATACACATTGTACAGATTGCCAATGTAACCAATCATGGTAATGCAGTAGATGTGTTTTTTATAAGCGATACAATACCAGGCATGCTTTCGTTTACCCTGCCACTGTATGATGCAAATGGCGCCTTTATCTTTGAAGACTCCATGATGGACACGTTTATTGAGCAGGTAGCAAACGAATGTCAAAAGTACTATGACTATTTTCCATTACCCATTATAGAAGAAGCACTACCCTTTGTAGTAAGCGCCGGCCATGATTACACTATAGTACAAAAAATGAATCCTGCAGTTGCTACAACCGAAAGCTATGAACTGTGTCAATTATTTACACAATAAAAATAGTATCACCATTCATCCATAGAGTTGGCTTACAAATTTAATTTACTTTTTATCATAATAGCTTGCTGTGATATGCAACACTATTGTTGATGGTGGACTACAGTATATCCAGAAATGTAATGACAAGGTGATGCTGGTTTATTTTAACCCTTACTATATATTTTTAAAAATTAAAAATGCGACCTTTTAAGCGTAACAGTGCTGATTTATATGTCATTATCATCAACATCACCTAATATTTTATCAAGGTCTTTTCTTTTTTCTTTTTCTATAAGGAACTGTTCGTCTGGTACGATTTTAAAAAATGATAAAGTATTGGTAAGCTTCAGTAAGCCCATTATTTCATGATTGACATTCATCAAAAATAGCTGATACCCTTTTAAGGTAACTTCTCTCATTAGTTTTACAAGCCACCCCAGGGCAGAGCTATTAATATAGGGTACACGTTCTATATTAAGAATAACATTACTAAAATTTTCGGGCAGGGTGTTTTTTATTTCATCTTCTATTTCAACAAAGTTTTCATCAGTGATATCCCCTGTAATATCATAAATAATATACCCATAGTTAATACGTTGTTCTATTTTCATACTACAAAT
>JAKPOE010000460.1 GCA_029548025.1 Spirochaetota bacterium | reverse complement strand
ACGCGTGCCGGTATTTTATGGACATTCAGAATCAGTAAATATTGAAACCCAGAAAAAGATAACACCCATAGAAGTAAGAGAATTATTACAAGCAACTAAAGGGATTACTGTTGTTGATAATCCATCAAAGAATGAATATCCCCTTGCCATATATGCAGCAGGGAAAGATGATGTTTTTGTGGGAAGAATACGCGAAGATGAATCAATCCCCAATGGCATTAATATGTGGGTGGTTTCAGATAATATACGTAAAGGTGCAGCACTCAATGCTATACAAATAGCTGAGTTGCTTATTGCAAAGAAGATAGTTTAAGTAGTTCTTTCTCATTTAGTTTATATCGTTTCGCCCAACGTTCATAGATTTCAATAGCATAGGTCGCAACTCTGTTAACATGGGAAGCTGTTTCTTTAGGATCGCGCAATTCAGCCATTCTGATCATCCTCAGTAGTAATGCACGAGTCAATTGTGCGCGTTGTAATACAATACTGGCATTATTTGCAAAGAGCATTACAATCGGTTCATCTTCTTTAGTGAAAGGAATAATATTAGTGTTTGCATCTATTGCATTTATTAACTGCAGTATACCAATGATAGTTCCATTGATGGTTTGTAGTGGAACTGTCAGCATCGAAGTGGTTTTATAATGCGAAATATCATCATAGGTTGAGTTAAATTTATATAGCAGATTGGGAGCAATATTGTTTACGTTCGAAATATTTACTATTAATCCGGTTGCTGCAACAAAACCAGCGATAGAACGCATGTTGATTTTTATCCTGAATGTTGTGTAAATCAGTTTTTGTCCATGGGGCAGGTATCTTGAAAGTGTATCGTTTTGGACATGGCTGAAAACAAGCTCATCATTAACTTTAATGTATATTGAGCCAGCATCTGCATTCACTGACTTGCGAGCCTTGTACAGAATTTTTTCAAGTAGTATATCTGAACCCTGAATAGTATTTAATTCATTAGAAAGTTCTATTATTTCATTAATTGATAATCTGGTGTTTTGTCATAATATCCCATTTCGATACATACCTATAATTCAGTTATAGTACAATACAAAATATTGGAAGTAAAGTCTACAATATTACAGTAAATAATGCATTCCTAAAATTCATTTTTACAGGATAAATGTATTATCAGATTATGCTATTTATTAAATGAGTATTACAAATTCATGATCGCTCTCAATATAGGCAAAAATCGATAGAACTTATCCGTCCTTATAGTATTAATTCATATTGAGAGCAACATTTTTTAGTGATGTTAATAAATTATAATAAATGTTTATACAATATTTTACTTGTGTTTCATAATATGATGATGTATAATTAATGTTGTATTGCCGATAGTTAATTATAAGAGGTGTAATTTCTGTGAATAATAATAGCAGTTGAATAATTATCATTAGCGAGGATTGATGAAATTAACCGTTTTCTATTTTGATCCAACTGTAAATTCAATGTTTGTTGAAAAAACCGACGAAACAGGCAATACATTTTATACATTATCTTCTCCCTATAATTTTGTTTATCGCGATGAAATTGTTGCACGTGTTATAGATGTTGATGATCCTGCCGATGTTGTTTATCATCTGGATACTGGTTATAAATATTATAAAACTGTTAAATTTAAACCATTTAAAGCTGGTGATGGCATAATTTATGATACAATTAGCGGTTGCTATCGTGCAACAGATTATGGTTTTGTAACGTATGATCAGAGGACTTCACGCATTAATCTAAAATTACCTCTTCAGGTGAAGA
>JAKPOE010000406.1 GCA_029548025.1 Spirochaetota bacterium | reverse complement strand
TAACATTTCTTTTTGGGAATATATTTTGGACCGTTTAAAAAAGACTTATATTATTCCACCTTTACATGAACTATTAAGTAGAAGCTTAATCAAACAATCTATATTTTCCCCTGAGTGTGCCTCTACTTTCTGAGTAGTTACCACTTCAGGATATTGAAGTTTTACTGGCAAATACAGACTCATTACTGGAATCTATTGATGATGATGTTAACCAAAAGCTTTCATTTGGCCTTGCCACAATGCGCAATGTGTATGAAAAGCAGTTCTTAGACCTGGAGATAGACAATGCGCGTATTTATAAAGAAATAGCCAACTTCTATTTGCAAAACGGCAATTATAATGCCTCACGAGAATATTATTCAAATATTTTAAAAGTGCAGCCGTTGAACGTGGAAGCAAATTTTGCTATGGGCAATATCAATGAATTTTTGGGATACTGGAAGGATGCTAAGGGAAACTATGAAATATGCATTAATGCACAGCCGGATTTTGAATATGCACGTAAGGCTCATTATGAATTACAAAAACAACATGCTCCTTCTATTACTGGCAATAGTATATATTTTAGTGACAATATACGCACACGCTATGGTATTGGCTTAAGTGGTCTATATGAGCCCAGCCAGTATTTTGCATTACAGGCGGGCTATGAATTGAATAAACAAACTGATTCTGGAGGCATTGCTACAACCGGGCAGCTCTTTTATCCATCTAAAGGGAATGTGACAATGCACAAAGCTTTTGCTGAAATTGCAGTTCCCTTCAGGTTTTTGTATATGCGGCTTTTTGCACATCTGGGCGGTACCATGTATTCGGGTACGGTAGATTACGGCAATCCTTTGTATGATACATCACTAAGTTATATGTCATTGTCCTATGGGGCTGGGTTCTGGTGGATGCCGCCAGGTACTGGAGTTACCGTAAAAGTAGCGTATAGTCATGATGATGAAAATGATCTAACACAGTCGTTAAAGATGAAGTTTAGAGATGCCATTACGTATGATATGTTTGAGGGTATTCTTGATATAAATTTTTCTGAATATGATTTCCCATTGAGTAAACGGCTTTTCTGGTATAATGCGCTTCAATACCGCATGCTATCGGATACCAATACTCGATTGTCTAGCTTTAACCAGCTTACAGTACGAGTATATCGTATACCGCAATGGAATATGTTCTTTGATATTGCAGGTATTTATTCGTACGAGGATACAAAATTTAACCAGTATTCTTCCGGAGATATACTACTTGTTCCATACTGGGCTCCGCAGGGTGTTTCTTATTATGGCCCAATGGTTAAAATAACGCAGCAGGTTGAAAATCTTTTTGGCGGGCGGTTGTTGTATTCTGTATTTTTGCAGTATCAATATGATTCACTTGATCAGCGCATAATGATGCCAGGAATCTCACTTTCACAGAGCTGGGATAAACTTAATCTGTTTGCAGAGTATACGTATTCAAATGTTACTCTGCCCAAATCCACTGCTGATAAAACATATATCTCACATGACCTGAAGTTTGGTGCAACAGGTAAATTCTTCAGCATATATAGCCCAAAAGGGGCCGGTGGTAAACCAGTACTATTTGTGTCAGCCAATCCAACGCTTATTACACCTGATGGCGATGGCAAGGATGACTTTGCAACGTTGAGTTTAACTGCATTTGATGAAAAAGGTATCCAGCAGTGGTGGATTGAAATTTATGATGAAAAAGAGCAGAAGATTCAGGAATATAGCCTTGCTGGTGCGGTGCCGGGAACATTCAGATGGGATGGTACGGCAAGAAACAATGTGCTGGCTGCGGAAGGCAAATACTATGTTCAGCTTACCATACAAAATTCTGCAGGTGAGCGATTCAACTCTAAAAAGCAGGAGATTGTACTATCTGCGGCAAAACGTGCTATTGCTCTGACCCCTTCATATCCCAAATTTTCCCCAAATGATGATAAAATTAAGGATACAGTAAGTTTTACTATTCAGGCAACGGACAAGAAAAACATAGCCAGCTGGTTTGTTTCTATAAGCAATAAAAATAGAATTGTAAAAACAATTAGAGGAAATGACTTTATCCCGTATGATGTATTATGGGACGGATTAGATGATAATCTCAAAACAGTACCTGATGGAGAATATGTAGCTGCACTTACTATAAAATATGATGATGGGATTGTCGTTAAGTCTCCAGCTGCTACTGTTACTGTCGTTACTAAAGTAGCAGTTGACATAAAAGTTGAGCCAAATGAAATTACACCGCTGCAAACACCATTGCGTATTACTCCATCAGTTGATGGAGATGTTGCGCAGTGGCAGATTAGATTTATGCGCGATGATGGTGCTGTTGTTAAAGTAATTAATGGTGCAGGCATGCCGCCTAAAGTAATTTCCTGGGATGGGACCGATGATAAAGGTGAACCTGCAGTGTATAATATGCAATTAGAAGCCCAGATGGAGATAACAGATGATGCAGGCAATACCGCAGTATCAAAGAAAGTACCGTTTATGGTGGGATTTCTGATAAAGCAGGAGAAGGGCAAACGTATTGTATATATGTTCAATCAGGATACAATATTTAAAGGACGAAGTGATGAGCTTACAACCCATGGGGTGCTGATACTTGACCAGCTTGCAGGTAAACTGGCAAAGATGGGTGGCTTTACAAGGATTAATATTGTTGCCTATACTGATGCTGTAGGAAGCAAGCAATCCAATATGGCTTTATCGCAAAAACAGGCTGCAGTAATAGCTGAAAGATTAAAAAATCTTGCTGCAGAAATAAAAACTGTTGGTGCAGGTGCAGAAGTACAGTACCTTAAAGATAAACCTTCAAAATGGGATATACGTTATGAAATTGAGCTTTATTAAAACTATCGCTTTAATAACAGTATCTTTCTGTATTGTTATATTTAGCACAGTGAGTTCTTTTGCAAAAGCAAAAGGGCTTTCGGTATTGTGTATCTATAAATCATCCGAAGGGTATACCGATGATAGTAACCCGTTAAAATGGTTTTTTGAAAAGGATATTACCGCAAATGGTTTGCAGGTAAAATATTATGATTTTGA
>JAKPOE010000392.1 GCA_029548025.1 Spirochaetota bacterium | reverse complement strand
ATTCATCTTTAACATCGCTATCAACCTTTGATGCTGCCTGAATAGCTCTGCCAACTATCCATAGCATAATGGCAATATATATCCGTTTTATTAATTTTTTCTTTGGTTTAACTTGTGGATAATATAGTATATTCATGGTTAGTCTCCTATAAAAAGTTATTTTGATTCCCATGCATTTGCTAAAAGCTCTGCATACTCTTTTTCTTTATAGTCCCTGTTTTTAGCTGCAGCTTCTTTTGCATATTCTTTAAGCTTATCGTGTGATATTGTGAGCTTTTTCAGCGTTGATGGAATATATTTTGAAGTTGTGGCAATGCATTTGATAAGATAGTCATATGCTACCTTTTGTCGTTCATTTTCTTTAGTTTTAGCATACGTATCAATCCCCGCCAGAGCAAGTAATAATTCCGGGCGAATTCCTTGTTTTGTAGCAAGTTTTGCATGTAAACTGGTTCTTAGCAATATGCCCATTATGGTTCCCGGTTTGTAATTGGTATCCTGCGCTATTATGGATGCTAATGAATGAATGATGCCTTCCGGTGCATTAGAAAATGCAATGTCAGCACATGCTGCTGCATTGACGATTGCTACACTTCCATCGTTATTGCATGGCTTTTTGATAGTCTTTGGAAGGTATTGATATATAAACTGCAATGCAGTGTGAGCATAGGCATCATTGATTGGATTTGGAGTATCAATGCCACAAGCTTCAATGGCATGTGAAAGTGAAGTCAATGCACAGTTAGCTATCTCTTCAGAGGTTGCATTTCTTGTTATCCTTGGATCAATAACAATAACATCGGGATAAAGATAGTCAGACTTTTTTGTAAATCGTTCACACGTTGCCATGGCTGCCATCTCACCACCTTCACAATCTGCAGTTGGTACACAGATAAATGGTTTTAGCGGTGCAGACAGTGTCATGTTGGCACATTCTACAATATCGGTTTTGAGTGATACTACCATATTCACTGATTTTGCGATGTTGACAACACTACCTGCTCCTACAGCTACTATCGAATCGCAACTACGTTCCCTGTACAATTTCGATAGTACATTGATAATAGTACTGCTGGGATGGGCAGGTGCATTGTCAAATAATGCACCGATTACAATATTGCTATCGTACAATGCTTTAACAATGGTTTTGGTCAATTTCTTACGGGACCATTTTTCTGATGTGATGATAAGAGGCTTGCATGCATTGAGTGATTCTAACTCAAATGGAATAACTTCTAATGCTTTAAGCCCCGAGCAAATTTTTGGATGACTTAAAAACGTAAAATTGTAAGGAATCATTTTGTTACCTCGCTTTCTTTTTCAATTTTTAGTCACTTTAATGTATTATCATTAGATATACCATTTATGGCATACGCAGCTATTATTAAACCTTTCACATTGATCGTAAATCTGTATTGCCATATATTCTGCTCATTTTTGTGTGCCTCCATCATTCAATACTTGCAGAAACTCTGTTGCAAATAGTTGAGACTTAAACTCTTCACACGTACGTAGAGTTCAAGATTTTATTTGAAATTGTTATTCCCCCGAATGAATAAGTAGATATATCTGCTTCAATAATCTTGTTGCCTGTTCTTGTAATTTCCTGCAAATTGTATCTCCTATAGAGACATTTTTAATTTTTTTACATTCTGATTGGCATGAGTACAAAAATATTAATATGTGCTATTACAATATAATTATATATAAGTAATATTAAAATATTCAATTAAAATATGTCAATCAAGATATTATACAAAAATCAAAAAAGAAGTTGTGAATTATAAATTGAAACTTTTTTTAAAATATATATTTAATGGCCTCATAGATAGTAATTTATAAAAAAATAAATTGCTTGCAATTATATCATACTCAGGTCTACACTTTGAAAAAATATACTCTGGAGGGAAACAATGGATTTTGAAACCACAACCTGTATTTCATTAGAGCATAGGGCACTGCTTTCACAATACTGTGAAAAGCTGGATATACCCCTGCGGACGTTTATTGTTTACTGCATAATGTATGCTGCAAAACATGAAAAAAAGAAGGAAGTTGCCTTCAAACGCATATCATACAGAAAAA
>JAKPOE010000383.1 GCA_029548025.1 Spirochaetota bacterium | reverse complement strand
AGGTCGGCAATCTTTTCTAACTGCTGAATGGCATCCATATCTATATTCCTGAATAAATCGTTCATGGTATTCCATAACATCTTATCGGTATCAGCAATAATGTTTGAATTTGCAATGTTCATGATAATGCCGCTAAGACGGTTTTTATGTGTTTTACTAAGTTCAACGATATGGTTAATACATGCTTCAGGATCAAACTCCATTTCCTCGCCCAGATAGTCATCATTATGAGGGGCTTCTGGTTTTTCAGGTCGCATTTGTATTTTTTGTGAAAAATAGGTAGCATGTTTTTTTTGTGTACGCATGATCTTTACTACTTCTATCTTTTTTACATCGCGATTATACCGTAATCCATACATGTTGCCATATTTGTCGATGTAACGATTGGCCATATCAAATATACCAATTTTAGATGTGTCGATTTCGGATACATCGTCGATACGGATAAATTTAGTTTTCATTGTACCTGCTATGTTATACCTGCTCAATGATTGATTGAGGTAAAAGCTCTTTAAAGCGTATAGCTATATAACTATCGCCCTTAACATTTTTTGCTGCATAGCGTTGCGCTACCTCAGAAGGATTGTTTTGCACCATCCCTGTTCGTACAATTTCGCCCTCTAATTCTAATTTTGTGTTTTGTATTTTACAATAAAGCTTAATTGGCATCTGTACACTGACACGACAATTACAAACTAAAAAGGCTCCTGAAATACTTACATTCAGTATATACCCTTTTGAACTTTTGGCTGGCTTTTGATTTACGCTTACTGTTTCAGGATCTCCCTCAAAGTAATCAAATTTTGTTTTAATATAGCATTCTTTTCGTGGATGAATTCTTTTTTCGGTCATGGTATTGTCCTATTGAATAAAAATTAATAAATTTTCTTTACAGAAGTTTGGATTGTAAGTATAGTATCTTTGAATGTTTTGTCAAGAATAGTTTTATTATACGCTAAAATTTGCGATAGTTACTACAAATTCTTGACATATGCATGGCAGGTCAAATAGTGACTTGAATAATACGTGAAGATGGAACTATTTGTGACAGTTATTCTGGTTGAGAACGTCATCCTGAACACCGATTCAGGATCTCATGGTGGGAAAAGAGATTCCGGATCGAGTCCGGAATGACTGTGATGAGAACGTCATTTTGAATTATGTCCTGAACTCCGATTCGGGATCTTTAATGATAATTTTACTACAACTGTTTTAGAGGGCATATGAAGGATAAAAAGACAAAATTTATATTTGTAACGGGTGGTGTGTGTTCATCACTGGGTAAGGGAATTTCAACTGCATCATTAGGGATGCTGCTTGAAGGTCATGGCTATAAGCTGTCCATCATTAAGATGGATCCTTATATAAATATTGATCCGGGAACTATGAGTCCATTTCAGCATGGCGAGGTGTATGTCACTGAGGATGGTGCTGAAACGGATCTTGATCTGGGCTATTATGAACGGCTGACCAATGCTGAATTGACACGAAAAAATTCTGTATCTACCGGTCAAATATACTATGAGGTTATAACGCGCGAACGTCGAGGTGATTATTTAGGGAGAACAGTGCAGGTTATTCCTCATATCACCAATGAAATAAAAAAACGAATATATGATGTGGCAAATATGGACGATCTGGATTTCCTTCTGGTGGAGATTGGCGGCACTGTAGGAGATATTGAATCCATACCATTCCTTGAATCAATACGGCAGATACGTCAGGAATTAGGGAAATCCCGTGTATTGAATGTTCATTTAACACTGGTCCCTACTATTACCGTAGCAGGCGAACAGAAAACAAAGCCAACCCAGCATTCAGTAAAAGAGCTTATGGAATTGGGAATACTACCGGATATTCTTCTTTGCAGGTCTGCTCGAACATTAAGCGATGAATTAAAAAGCAAAATTGCATTATTCTGTAATGTATCGGAACGGTATGTTATTTCAGCAGTTGACATCAGTCACTCAATCTATGAGATACCATATATGCTGCATGAAAATCAGTATGATGAGGTTGTACTGGAACATTTTGGCTTGCCTGTTAAACCATTGCATATCCCTGCGTGGGATACGTTTTTTACTTCGTTGATGAATCCTAAGAAAAAGGTTACGATTGCTGTAGTTGGCAAGTATATCTCGTTACAGGATTCATACCGCTCTATATATGAAGCTTTAATCCATGGGGCTGTGGCAAATAATGCGGAACTGGAAATACAAAGGATTGAGTCGGAAGAGATAGAACGTAAATACATGAATTCACTGGAAGAGCTTTTTAAAAATGTTAATGGTATATTAATACCTGGTGGTTTTGGTACCAGGGGAATTGAAGGTAAAATTGCCACGATTGAATATGCCCGAACACATAAAATACCGCTGTTTGGTATTTGTTTAGGGTTGCAATGTGCTGTTATTGAATTTGCTCGTCATGGATGTGGCATGGAAAACGCAAATTCAACTGAATTTGATCCCACCACACCTTATCCGGTTATCTCCCTTCTTGAAGAACAGGAGTTGATCGATAAATTAGGCGGCACCATGCGGCTGGGAGCTTATTTATGTATGTTTAAAGATAATACCAGAATTAAATCAATCTATAATACTGATTCGGTTATGGAACGTCACCGCCATAGATTTGAGTTTACGCTAAAATATAAACAACTATTTGAAAAGCATGGCATGATATTCTCAGGGTTTAATCCTCAAAGCAACCTTGTAGAAACTATTGAATATGCTGATCATCCATGGTTTATTTGTACTCAGTTTCATCCTGAATTTAAATCAAAACCTGTAAAGCCGCATCCATTGTTTAAAGATTTTATACGTGCATCCATGGAAAATATTTGTTAAATATGCAATTTAAATAGACGTTGCCAATACTATTTTTGTATATTTATACGTAGGCAAAGAAATAGAATATGTGAAAAAGAATTTAACATTTGAATTGAAGGCGATTAGTGCGAGGAAATGAATGGCTTTATTAAAGCTTGATGTAGTACAAACCCAGCGTTTACGTCTTACTCAAACTCTTAGACAATCATTAGATTTATTACAGATTTCCACTCTTGAACTGGAGGAGATATTATTGCAGGAGTTGCAGGAAAATCCAGTTTTAGAATGTGATGATGCTCTCAATGAAGGATTTGAATCGCTTGAAGATGTCGCTAAAAATGAAATGGAAGGTACTGTTGCATCAAAAGCTGAGGAGTTCTCTATTGAATACGCTGATGCAAGTGATACCGGTATACAAAATGATTTTGATAAAAAAAATGTTTTGGAGATAGTTACCAGGAATGAGTCATTGCAGGAACATCTGTTATCACAGATACGGATGCTGTCATTGCCGCAGGAAGATATTGATATATTGGAGCAATTGATTACAAGTCTGGATGATAATGGTTTTTTAACAGTTTCAAAAGAGTTTATCCAGAATAATTACAATATTGCTTCAGAAAAATTAGACAGTCTTCTTGTTGTACTCAATACTGTGGAGCCTGTTGGGTGTGGGGTTTTCAATGTTACGGAATCGCTCATGGTGCAGGCGCAGTATTACTATCCAGAGGATGATCTGTTACAGGTGATTATCAAGAATTATTTACCAAACATACAGCGCCTTGAATATGACAGGATAGCAAAAGATTTGAATATTCGTAAAGAGGAAGTTAAAGAAAAATTAATAGTGCTGACAAATCTAACACCTTTTCCCGGTGCACTCTATTTAAATAGCAAACCTATCTATGTTCGTCCTGATATAGAGGTTCAGGTGATTGATGATGAAGTAGTTATACAACTGGTGGATAATTGGATTCCCAGACTTTATATCAATGCTAAGTATGTCCAGATGTTGAAACAAAAAAAAGTTGATGAAAAAACACGTCAATTTATACATGAAAAGGTTAGTTCAGCAAAAAATTTAATCACGAATATTGGAAGGCGGAATGAAACTTTATTGTTAGTTGCTTACGCTATTATGAACAGGCAAAAAGAGTTTTTGCAAAAGGGGCAGGGTTTTTTAAAACCGTTGATTTATGCAGATTTAGAATCAGAATTGGGCTTTCATGAATCAACAATTGCCCGCGCTGTTGCTAATAAATATGCTCAAACAAAATGGGGCGTTTTTGAATTTAAATATTTTTTTGTAAAGAAGGTTAAATCTGAACATAACGATGAAACATCACAGGATACAATATTAAAGCGCATCAAAGAGCTCATCAATAGTGAGCTGAAACATAATCCCTTGAGTGATGAGGAAATACTTGACATCTTAAGAGGTGAAGGTATTCATATTGCTCGTAGAACTATTGCAAAATACAGGGATATGTTGTCTATCCCTGCATCACATATTCGTAAAAAATTATATTTGATTAAGGATGAGGGTAACCATGAATTTAACAATCACAGGTAGAAATTTTGAAGTGTCTGATAGCATACGCGAATATGCTGAGAAAAAGCTAACAAAACTTACAAAGTATTTTCATCAGTTGATTGATATGCACATACGCTTGTTCATTGAGCGGCAGGATCATGTGGCAGAAATTACAATTAATGGTGATGGTGTGCAGTTTTATGCAAAGGAAAAAGCAGGAGATATGTATTCCTCCATAGATCTTTTGCTTGATAAGATTGAGCAACAAATTGTGCGATATAAAGAACGACATTCAGAACATAAAGTAACCCCATTAAACAAATTAGAGGATATTGCTACGTATAATGTCAGTGGTGAACAAACACCAATAGTTATACGCCAGGTTAGCAATAAGCCAATTGATGAAAAAGAAGCATATTTGCAGATGAAATTAGAAGGTGCCGAATTCATGCTTTTCAAGAAGGGAGAAAAATCAATAAAGAATGCTGTTGATTATATGAATAAAAACTATGCTGTTATTTATAAAGATGGAGATACCTACACATTAATAGAACTCCCTTTTGAGATGATACAAAATAACAATTTTGATCCATCTAAATTCAATGTATATTCACTGGATGTTAAGAAAGAATCATTGATCAATCCTGAGATTAAATTTATAAAGAAAAATTCATGCTCTGTTAAAATTATGTCAGTAGATGATGCAGTTGTAGAAATAACTAAAAGTGATGTCCCGTTCATGGTATTTTTTAACTCTGAAACACATTTTTTAAATATTATTTATAAAAAAGGAAAATCACTTGAATTATTAGTGCCAGCATTTTAGAAAAGAGAAATGAAAAAGTATCTACGCATTCATGATATCTTAGAAAATACTCAGAAGATAGATCTTCAGCTTACGCTTGTTGCTGGCAGTGAAGGTTTAGATAAGGCTATAACAGCGATAGAAATTAACCGGCCGGGGCTTACCCTGGCTGGCTTTTTTGATTATTTTGCTTATGATCGCATTCAGATATTTGGTCTGGGTGAAACTGCATATATCAAAACATTATCCCGAGAACGACGCGAGGAGATATACCATAAATTCTTCTCGTATGATATAGTCAGTTGTGTATATACACACAATGAATATCCGGATGAAATATTTATAGATTTTGCAAAAAAATATAAAGTCCCAACATTTGTAACCAGATATCCAACAACACGATTTATAAGTTTGCTAACGCATATTGTTGAGGCTGCATTTGCTGAATCGGTTACTATCCATGGTACACTGGTAGATGTCTTTGGAATTGGTATACTCCTAATTGGTAAAAGTGGTGTTGGTAAAAGCGAAACAGCGCTTGAGCTCATTGAACGTGGGCATCGCTTAATTGCAGATGATCTGGTAGAGGTTAAAAAGATTGACGAATCGTTGCTTATGGGAAACGGTTCTGAACTGATACGCCATCATATGGAAATACGGGGTATTGGAATTTTAAATGTGCGTGATATATTTGGTATACGATCAGTACGAAACCGTAAGCGTATTGAGCTTGTTGCTGAACTGCAGGAATGGGATGCAAATACCCATTATGATAGATTGGGAATTGAAGAGCAGTTATATACTATTCTTGATCTTGAAGTTCCCTATATTATTGTACCTGTAAGACCGGGAAGGAATATACCGATAATTATTGAAACGGCTGCGCTTAATCAGCGGCTTAAAAAAATAGGGATATTTTCCGCTCAGGAACTTGATAAAAAGATTCAGGAATGGATTGTACGGGAGAATGAAGATTATGAAAGAGAAAAAGGTGAAAATTAAAAGTGATGCTGGTGTCCATGCGCGGCCCGCTTCAATACTTGTACGTGAAGCAATGAAGTTCCCCTGTGATATTTATTTAATTAAAGGACAAATGGAAGCAAATGGGAAATCAATCATGTCTGTGTTAGGGCTGGCTATCACAAAGGGAAGCTTCCTGACAATACGTGCTGATGGTGAAATGGAAGAAGAAGCAGTTAACAGGTTATCGGCATTAATTGAAAATGATTTTGCAGAGCTGGCTTCAAAATGAAACATTGTTGCTCATTATCACAATATGCTATCTGGATTCTCATTGCAATAATGCTGCTTTTGCCAGTGAATAGTTTTGCTCAGTCAAAACATAAACAGGAACTATCGCTTACTGATGAAGAAATAAAAACATTATTTGAAAAAAAGAAAGACCCTGTTTTTTCAGGTATACTTTCATTTTATATGCCCGGGCTTGGCCAGTTTTATTGTGATGAAAAGCTAAAAGGGGCTGCATTCCTTATTACTGAATACACTATTATTATTGGGTCGATGTTTTATTTTCTGGATTTTAACTTCAAAGCAGGTGGTGATTCCGGATTTAACCTTAAAGTTGATGCAAACCAAACGGATATGGGTTTATTCAGTATTGAGAGGAAGCATTTATTTTATGTAACAGTTGCAGCACTATCACTGATCCATATTTTTAATATCATAGATGCCGTGAAGAGTGCTTATTCATTTAATAGCACACTGGAGCAAAAACGAAAGAACCTTATTCAAAAATATCCACAACTTGATATGGGATGTAACAATGATGGAGGTATGTATCTTGCTTTTTCCTCGCATTTATAGGATAACTACAACCTGTATGGTACTTCTGTGCTCTACAGTAGTTTTTGCACAAAATGGAAAAAATGTTTATAAGCCATTGCCGCTTCAGGAAGTACCCGCTGATGTGCCAATTTTTTTTGAAGAGCCTGAACGGAAAGACCCTTTTATTGCCGGTGTTTTATCATGGTCGTGGAGCGGTTTAGGACAATTTTATACTCAAAATTATAAGAAAGGTTCGGCGTTTTTGGTTGCCGATATTGCCGAAAAAAGTTTACTGGTTTTCATGTTATTTCATATATCTGATAAATATTCGCATGGTTCCGAAGATGTAAACTGGTCGGATATTGATAAAAAAGATCAATATATGGTTGTGGGGCTATTGTTTTCAATATTTTTTACAAGAGTGTTTTCTGTAGTTGATGCTGTAAATTCAGCTCATGACTATAATAAAAATATTTATTATCCGTACTGGAAAAGCAAACAAAGTTTTAAGACATCCTTTGAAAACACCAGTAGCAATAAATCTATATGTTTGATGCTATCACATCCAGTTAATTTCCAATGAAGCAATTACTTTGTATTATCACCATTGTTATTGTGTTAATGTGCTCGCACACATTGTTTGCACAGAATGTGGTATACAATGATGTGCGATTTGATTCAACTAAGCTCATAGTTACCATTTCAATTACCGATGTTAAAACCTATGATATACTGGAAGCCTTAAAGCGAGGATTGGAAGGGAGGATTGAATATGTTGTTGAGATTGTTGAAAATCCTGTACTGCCTCTTTTACCCAAAAATGTAATAAAAACAAGTACGGTTAAGAAAAAAGTTAAATTTGATTTTTCTAAAAAGGCATATATTGTGTCCCGATCAAATGTTCCCACACTGTATTATAGTGATGAATCAATTATTGAAGAACTTTTCAATAATCAGCAGATAGTTATTGACAATGCCTATACCTTACGGAAATCAAACTATTCTATACGTATTCGTGTTTCATTTAGTTCGGTAAAACTATATTTTCCCCTTAACCTGATATTTAATTATGTTGTAGGTATATGGGATTTTGATACAGGCTGGGAATATGGTCCAAAACTTGTTGGCATACCTTACGCTGAATAACGGTATGGTATGGAAATGAATTTATGAAAATTCATGTAAAAGAATATTTTAAAAATCGTATATCCAGAAAAAATGTAAAGAATTCATTGATTATTATTGGCGGCTTTTTTATCTTTTCTGTGATCATAGCGCTTCTTTTACCCCCGCGCAGTGAAAGTGATTCAGTGGGTCAGGGATTTTTTGTTAATCTTGTTATGATTATACCGCTGGCTGCTGCTGTATTTTTTATTGTGCTGGCATTCAGGCTCAGGGTGCATCATGATGGTCTTTACGGTGGCAGCAGCATACGAGCAAAGATAGCATTGGCGCTTATTGTTATAGCGATCGTCCCAACGATACCAATCATCGTTATTACCAGCAATATTCTAAACACTACCATCGGTCAGTTTTTTACAGAAAAAACAATGATAGCCCTTGAACGATCTGGTGATATGGCAAATGAGCAAATACTATCGATTGACAAGGGTTTAATACGACAATTAGAACAACTCAGGTACGATCTTGATAGTAATTTTGTAAGTGTGGCCAATATTACCAATGTTTCATTTCAAAAACGGTATACCTTTTCACAATCATACCTATATGTAACAACTATCGAACATAAAGGTATTTTGAACAACAGCATAAAATCATTGTTTCTATACGCAGACAGAGGACGCGTTGAAAATGACATTAATACTTTTCTGGAAATAGCAACGGTAACAAACGCAATAATGTGTAGCAGGTTAGCAATTGATGATCAAATCTATTCTGTGGCATATACACAGTATGGTCAGTATTGCATTGTAATGTATCGATTGATACCAAGGGATTTACTTTCTACTTCTGAGTTTATCAATACTTCATTTAGTGAATATAAAAAGCAGGAATTTTTAAAACCGTATTTCCAAACCGGCATTGGAATTGCC
>JAKPOE010000363.1 GCA_029548025.1 Spirochaetota bacterium | reverse complement strand
TCAAACAACAAAATATGATGTAACAACTATTGGCGATAGTTCTCAATTAATTATAGAAGATGGTGTAACGATTGAACCGTATGTAGTTGTTGACTGTACTGAAGGTCCTGTGTATATTAAGAAAGGGTGCAGTATTAAAGCGTTGAGCCGCATTGAAGGTCCCTGCGCAATTGATGAGCATACAACGCTATTGCAGGCGAAGGTGCGAGCAGGATGCAGCATTGGCCCATGGTGCCGTATTGGTGGTGAGGTTGAAGAAAGCATTTTTAGTGGATATGACAATAAATATCATGAAGGTTTTATTGGACATTCGTACATAGGTGAATGGGTAAATTTAGGTGCACTGACAACCAATAGCGATTTAAAAAACAACTATACCACGGTGATGATAAACAGGGGGGATGAAAAAATAGATACGGGTTTACTCAAAGTGGGATGTTTTATTGGTGATTTTACCATGACAGGAATAGGTACTTTAATCAATACCGGCAGCACAATGGGCCCGTGCTGTATGATTGTACAGAGCAGTGGGCTTACACCAAAGTTTATTCCACCATTTTGCTGGTATATTGGTGGCAAATTGGTTGATTTACCGTCTATGAACAGGCTATTTGAAACATGCAAAACAATGATGTCACGGAGAAATCACGATTTTGTTATCCACCATCAAAAGCTGTTGGAAAAGGTATATGAGCAAACAAAAGTTTTCAGGAAGGGGATTGGTAGATGGATCGCGCCGAAGTAAGATTTGATTTAATTGTACTGATATCATTTTTTATGCATATAATAATAATGATATCGTTTTTACTATTGCAGATGCGTTCGGGGGTGCTTTCAAAAAGTGCTGCAGACTCGTTGTTTAAAGGCAGGGATATTATTGTCAATATAAATCAAGATGATATTAAGGATGTAAATAAAAATACATTTTTGTCAGATAAAACATCAAAAGCGAAAGGTTACATTACAAAAGATAAAGGTGACAGATGGTTAAATAATTCATTAGATTTTAAGATGCAAAAAGGTGTGCGAAGGTTAGGGAAGGGTGGCATTGCCAGTGATGCTCAGACTAAAGATAAAGTTATGGTATCAACTGAAAATACAGAATACACTATAACTATTTTTAAAGAAGCTATGGGTGGAATACCTGAGTTTGAAGGTGACAGCGATTTTACAAGAATACCGGATAAATACAGTATTACACCAAAAAATGCATTGTTCTTTAGTAGTGATGGGTTTTTTTCATTTAATACACTAAAATTTAAACCTTTTGAATACTTTAAAAATATGAAAGATAAAGTAGCGGCTAACTGGCATCCGCCCCTTTTAGCCAATGCTGTTATTTATGGATATGACCCCATGACAGGGAGTTTTGCCCCTGGCAGAATGCGTATAATGGCAGTACCAACACAGGATGTAAAGCTATACTTTACTATGGATAGGAGTGGCAATGTGCTGGATATTGTACTGGTTGATTCATTAGGAAATAAAGCTATTGATGAATCATGTGTAGATGCTATACGGTTATCGCGCAATTTTGGTAAAGTACCGGAAGAAATAAAAGGCAGGATTATAGTCATCCCCTTTTTATTTAGAATAGTTTCACAATAAGTAAATATTAAAAATAGTGCACTTTAAATGTAAACGTGCATCTTATCGTATCATGTCGATTCTGTTGCATTAATTATATCTGATAGTGTTCTATCCTTAACAATTAAATCAATAGATTGTTTCATGTCTTTAAACAGGTCAAAAAGATATGATTTAAGCTTATCCTGTTTAATTGGTGGAATCTCTAATGAAATGCTGTATACTGTGTCAATGATCTTTGCAATTGTAATATTTTTGCTGGCATTGGCGGGAATTATTGCATTATTGCCTGTTCGGATTATAAATTTTTCTTTTTCAAATAGATCAAGCATCATATCAAGTAAATCAACATCATTGAGTGCTATGGGTAATAATTCATGAAATGTACTGGCTCCCTTCCCTGATTCAAACTTTTTATAGATATGATGTAGTAATGCAACAGCAGTATAAACATGAATACTTTTTTTATCTTTCAAAGTTTTATTTAAAAATTTATAGCTTAATGGATTCATCAAAACATATGAAATTTCTGCTCCATAGAGAATTATAACTGCTGAAGAATATACAACCAGTAAAAATAGTGGAAATGCAGCCAGAGCACCATAGATAGCAAATGTGCTCTTTGCAAAAGCTTTAATATAGATTATGAAAAGTAATATGAAGATAACCCAGACAGCGCTGGTGAATGATGCGCCTATTGCAGCAGGTTTTAATGGTACTTTTGTATTGGGTAAAATCATGTAGCACATTAAAAATAAAATCCATATAAAAAAGAACGGAGCAAAGAAGTTAAGTAAATAAATGGAGATGCCAGTCCCTTCAGTTCCCTGCCATGATTTTCCATTATCTTTTGATAACATGAACAAACTATTGTTACCTATAGCCCATAGCAAATTGTTGTTAAATGATAATTTATTGATTCTTGTCCCTTTTAATTTTTTGAAACTCCATTGTTCGCCACCATTTTCGGTTAAATAGATATCAGCTTTTTCACCTGCCATTAATCCTTTTTTTGAATTGAAAAAATATAAAGCATATAAATTGTTATCTTTAAATTTATTTGGTGTCCACAAATTAAAATTTTTATTACCCTTTAAATAAAATCCATCATCAGCAATTATAATAACAGTATTTTCATCTACTATCTGAACATTATTGAAATTAAGGAAATTCTTTTTATATTTACCCTGCGGTAATTGTTGCATTTGCCATATTTTCCCCTTATCAAAAGTTGTTATAATATAGGATCTATCGCCAACAATAATTCCTTTGTCGTTATGAAAGTCTATTGCATTAAAATTTGATGTTATATTTTCCCATTCCATGGTTTGCCATGTTTTACCGCCATCTACAGTCTTTAGTATATAACCGTTATCTGCTGCAATGAATCCTGTATTTTCATCTATCATTTTGATATCATTAAAGGTAAAAGCACCCCATTTTTCAATAGTCCATGAATTACCGGAATCATTTGATTTTAGTAAAATCCCGTTATCACCTACGATAAAACCTTTGTTGCCAGCAAATTCAATATCATAAAAATTAGTACGCTGGTATTCTATTAACTCTATTCTGTATTCTTCTGCATTAAACTTTTTTTCATTTTCATTATATGTATAAATATGTTGATTATCAAAATCAATTTTTTCTTGTGGCAATTTTGAAAATTTCATGTTGTCGTTATAATTAAAAAGAATTGTTGCTTTGCTACCGGTAATATAGTTCTTATTATTATAATGAGCTATTGAATAAAAATGAGGAGCCGAAAGTGTATTGGAAATCTGTGTTGCGACAGCAGTTGCAGCAACAAGCATTATAGGTCCTAATGTTAGAGCAGCCCAATAGTAGATTACTTTCAAAAACATTGATCGTTGTTTTGAAATTTTAAAAATATCATTAAGAGATTTCTCAAGGGTACGCAAAACTGCAGTAGCAGAAAAAGCTAAAACGACAGCACCAACACCACCAATTTTTGCTGCATTGTCAATTAATGAACTGATTGTTTGAAAAAAAGGATCAACGTTAATTTTAATATTATGTTCAACAAGAAAAATTGTAATCTGATTGAACAGTTCATCCTTTTTATCACCCATTCCTGAAAATATTGAATAGATTGTAAGCAATACTGCCAACGTAGGTATAAGTGAAACAATAGTTGTATAAGCAATAGACGATGATTTTGTAAGGCAGTCATCTTTTATGAATTTACGGGTTGCAACAATAAATATTTTTATGGTGTTAACTAATTTAGTGAGCAGCCAGTTAAAAGCTTCATCTCCACGATATATCTGATTTATAATCTGGATAATAAAATTTATAATCTCATTGATTCTAATTTTTAATCGTTTTATTA
>JAKPOE010000362.1 GCA_029548025.1 Spirochaetota bacterium | reverse complement strand
ATTGATTTTAAGGCATATTCACAAAAATTTTACCTGGAAATTTGCGGCGGAAATTTACAGCCGGTTTTAAACAACATTATACTGGCAAAAAAGAAAAATGTGTGGATTGAACTTGTTAATTTAGTAATCCCAACGCTCAATGATAATCCCAATGACATTAAGGCTATGGCACGTTTTATAAAATCCCATGTTGGCGATACAACACCATTACACTTTACACGCTTTTATCCCATTTACCAATTAAAAAATATCCCACCAACACCTGTTTCAACACTTGAGCGCTGCAAAGAAATTGCAGTTTCCGAAGGACTTAAATATGTATATATTGGCAATGTGCCCGGACACCCTGCTAACAACACCTACTGCCATGCATGTGGAAAACTTGTTATAGAACGCAGCGGATTTTACACTACCTCCAATAAGCTCAAATCAGGACACTGTCCGCATTGCAATACCAGAATACCGGGAATATGGACATCATGAAAAAAAAGGTGCTATTTGTAATTCTGGCAGCATTCTTTATAGGCTTTTCTTCAAGCATAGCGCAGGCAATCATGATACGGGAACTTTTGACGATATTCCGGGGCAACGAGCTGTCGGTTGGGATTATCATGGCAATATGGCTTGGCGGAATATTCACCGGTGCAGTATTTAGTAAAACAAAACAGATTGTTCATCCAAAATTCATCATAGCAATGATTATTGTTCATCCTTTTTTGTTTTTAGTTTCATTAATTGTACTATATAGCATACCGATTGTATACAGCTCATACGGTGCCTTTTACCAGCTTGATGCTGAGATCATGATTGCTTTGCTATGCCTTTTCCCGCAATGTTTTGTCATTGGCTATGTTTTTCCTGTATTGATTCAGTATGCAGACGAGTTATTGATAAAACATCCGGGAAGCATTGTCTTTTTGCTGGAATCATCAGGTGCATTTGCTGGTGGCATTGTATTTACATTTTTTATACTGTTTGTTTTAAATCCCATTGGGACAGCTATAGTACTGCTGCTCTGCGCCACCATACTGTCACTACTTATATATAATCAAAAAAAACACTATGTCACAATAACACTGGTTTGTATTATTCTTTTGTTTTTAACAACTCAAACAAATAAAGCAGAGCAAGCCCTGATTCAAAAATCATTTGCAATAAATCACCCGGGTTCATTGCTGCTCTATAAAAGAACACCATATCAGATGATGTATGTTGCAAAAAATTATGATACGTACTCACTCTATGGCAACAATATTTTCTATACACAGCTTCCTGATGATTATGAGGTAAGGCCATTATTGCATGCACTGTTTGCTTCAATACATGATATTTTGGGCAAAAATATACTTATTGCCGGCGATACATTGTATCTTCCCTATGTTGCTACAAAATTACAGGCATCGATTGATTATTGTACCGTTGACAGATCATTATGGAACACCTTCCATACACTTGGCAAACAACTATATCCAAACTTTGATTTTAACAAACTTAATGTTATATTCAGTGACACACGTGGCTTGCTGTCAAAAACACCAAGAAGATGGGATGGAATTGTCATTATCCCTCCACCTCCCGATAGCATACTTCACAACAGATTATATACATTAGAATTTTTTCAATTTTGCAGAATGCATCTTAACCAGAATGGTGTATTCATCATGCAGATAGAGGGGTTTGCCAATATTATGAATCCTTCGCTGCAACGCTATATCTCATCAGTTTTGAACAGCTTTACAAAAATGTTCCCAACATCCATAGTTTCAGCCGGCGAAACCATCTATTTAATTGGGTTTAATACCGGCAATACCATTGATTTCAATAACTATCGCCAGAATTACCTT
>JAKPOE010000115.1 GCA_029548025.1 Spirochaetota bacterium | reverse complement strand
AGATTGATAATATTTTGAATTAGCACATCGCCATTCATGTATCAAAACCTCCTGTTAATTATTTTTGTACTCCATCCATGATAATTACTTTGTTTTGTATAATATAAAATTATTAATGTCAATAATATTTTTTTTACTTACTATCCTCACATCACTATGTATGATCTCCTTTGTTATAAAAATTCTATCAACTTTGATTTTATGTGTTGTACCACATCTAAATGTTACCATAGTTTGAGTAGCAATAATGCTTATAGTTACACTACTACCTTTCATATGCATATGTTTGTGTTGCTGGATTGACTATATAATTATGTAATGTTAAGGTTTGTTAGTATTTCCGGCGGTGGTCCCCAGTAAAATTGGCAACATTGTATCCCTTCTTCTAAAAAAAACTTGAACGTATAGCCTCCACATCGATAGTTATCGGAATTATCTTCTTTTTCTAAGGCTTCAAGAAATTCATACAGATAGTTGTCAATACAGTAGGCTATAAGCTTTGCAAACGACATCTTGTAAACCTTCTTGAGATCAAGAATAAACTCATATTCGTGCTCTAACAGCATTATATGGAGCCTTTTCCACTGGATGTATCGTTGCCTGTATGATAACCGTGTATATGCCTTTACCACAATAGTTTTATGCAAAACCGTGTAGTTTATCAAAGCAACAATACATGAATGGAGCGATAGTTTATTGTTATCAGCATGGTGTTTTAATAATTGTAAGTGTTCATACGAAATACACGTGGTTGTTTCAAGATTCATAATAGCCTCCCAAAGCATTATTTTGTTAATGGTATTAGTAAAAACAATTTTTTATGCAAGCATTATTTAATTATAAGTATGCAATTATGTCTTCTTTTTATAACATATTTTAATGAAATCAACGTTATTATGTTGTTATACAGGATATATGTCTTTTATAGTATCGACGGAGTAACTTCATAAAAAATCACATAAAAAAATCTTGACGTATTTAGGTTACCACTAATGCATTTATATAATACAGGAATATACAGCAATGGTATATATTTTTATAATAAATATCATAGCGAATGGACATGTGAGTATATTCATGCTACTATAATAAAATCAATGTTTATATAATGGATGCCGATAAATCAATAAAAGGAGTTTAATACATGATTAAAGTCATTTTTAGAATGATAGGTACGGTAGCTTTAATAACTTTAATCTCATGTGGTGCGGAAGACTCTTCTGGCTCATCAAGTGCTGAATTTAAAATACAACCAGGTAGTGTCCAAAAATTTAGCACAACCATTGAAAGAAAGGGTACAAGTTTTAATGTTGATTTCAATACTACTAACTATAACCCCCCAACCCCTGACGATTTTGCAATAATAATATCCAATGTCAACAGCACTGGTAATCTTGGAATAACATTCGGAACTGATCCAAAGACAAACAGAAGTTTTAAGGTTTATATATATTACTCAGGTGATATGACATCAGGTAATAAAAGTGGCACAGCCACTGTAATAGAAAATGGAGTAAAATATAGTGGGACATTTTCAAATATCAGTTTCAATTATTCAGTTCCAGATGCTAATAATTGTTATACTCTAAGTATTGGCGATATAACAATTGAATCAAAAACATTGCATATCAATTCATTAGTAGCCTATCTCATTCAATAGTACAGCATGATAAACGTAGAAAATAACACCATTACCTTTCACTGTGAAAAAGTCAGTCATGATGATAAATTAGAAGTAGAATATGCTGTAGAGCAATTATTGCACAGTGGTGCTACAGTCATCAACCTTGACCTGTCAAATACAATATATCTTCCTTCAACATTGATGGGCTTTTTAATGTGGAAAAAGCAGGAACTCCAAAAGCAGGGTAAGGATATAAAGATTATTGCAATAAGCCCAAGTTTACGAAAAGTTTTTGAAGACATGCGCCTGATTGACTTCTTTGATATTCAAAAATAATTTGGCTCAGGTTCATCATGAAATAGTATTTATATAATATATCATCTGGTCTATATTCATTATTTTTTTTGCAGCACCACGTTTTATTGCCTCACGAGGCATGCCAAACACCACCGACGATACCTCATCCTGCGCTATTGTCATACCGCCTGCTTGCATAATCTCTTCCAGCCCTTCAGCACCATCTGCGCCCATCCCTGTACATAAAATCCCCACACTTTTACTAACCACCTGCGATACTGATCTAAATAATACATCCACTGATGGTTTATGCCTGTTTACCGGTGGCCCGTCATTAATCTCTACAAAATAGCCTTCACTATCAGCCCGTACAAGCATATGCCGGTTTCCTGGAGCTACAAGTGCAGTACCTTTATAAAGTCTATCACCATTTACAGCTTCTTTAACGTATAACTTTGAATTATTATTCACCCTGTTGGCAAATGCTTCGGTAAACTTTTCGGGCATATGCTGTACAATAGCTATAGCCGGCACATTCTCATGTAAATTCGATAAAATATGAGCTATCACCTCAGTCCCACCAGTCGAAGCGCCCAATGCGATGATGATGTCACTATGGGTGGTACGTACTTTTGGTGCAACTTTTGGTAAAATAATATCAGCGCTAAATTTTTCTTCAACTTCAATTGTTTCAATTGCCCTTTCCCTGCTTCTGGTTGTAAATCTATCAGATTTTATTCCGGAGGCTATTATAACTTTATCGCGTAACTCCTGAGCAAACTGTTCCAATCCATTAGTACTATCAAAATTTGGTTTTAAAATAAAATCAACAGCACCATATTCTAATGCTTTTATGGTTTGCACTGCACCTTTATCAGTAAATGCACTTACCATAATCACAGGCATTGGATTAGCTATCATAAGCTTTCGCAAAAAGGTAAGGCCATCCATCCTTGGCATCTCAATGTCAAGGGTAAGGACATCAGGATTAAGCTGTTTAATTTTATTAACGGCAATGTAAGGATCCAATGCAGTTCCAACTACTTCAATTTTTGGCGACTGGTTAAGAATATCAGTCAATGTTTTTCGCATTACCGCAGAATCATCAACTATTAAAACTTTTATTTTTTTCAAAAGAAGATCACTCCATCATAAAGCGTTTATCGTTTTTCTCTATTTTTTTCAGGTGTTTACAATATACTTTACCGCTACTGACATCAAATAGTAGTTTGCGTGCCACATTACCACCAACATCTTCACTTATAATAGGAATATCGGCAATTTCCAGTAAAATCTTAGCAATACGAACATTCATGTTTGAAACGCCATAACTGGTAGTCTGATAATTCAATACCTTTCCGCCTCCAAATACCTTGGCAACCATGTTCTTTATGTTGCCATGTTTTCCCATTTTTTTAATCAACGTTTCAATAGAATGTGTACCATACTTCAATAATTCTTCCTGCTCCGTTTTCTTTATCAATCCTTTCCGTTTTGAAGTATATGATACAATTTTACCTGGTAAAACAAAATGATTCATTCCGGCAACCTTATTGACAGTATCATACAGACATACTGCCACACACGAACCTAATAACGTGCCAATATATTCATTTTTACTGCTAACATAGCAGTCACCAGGATAGATGACTTTGAGTGGTTTTTTAAATCGGTGCATATTGCGTACATGCATGAGCTATCCTCTGAACAAAAAAAATGTGATTGAACAATCTATTGTTTTTGATATACCGAGTGTGCAACATAATGGAAGGGAAGATTAATACTAACAATTGATTCAGCGTATCCCAGGAAAAGATAGCCACCTTTTGGCAAATAATCATAAAATTTTTTTAAAACTTTTAATTGTATTTCCTTATCAAAATAAATCATGACGTTACGACAAAAGATTACATCAAAAAATCCACTCAGGCGATAGTTATCGTCAAGCAGGTTAATGTGCTTAAATGAAATGTTTTTTTTTAAAAAGTCTTTTACCTTTGCATAGCCGGCATACTGTTCCTTGCCCTTTAAAAAATATTTTTTCAGCATATCCATATCAATTGTTTGTACAGCGCCCATAGGGTATACACCCATTCGGGCAATCTCAAGAACTTTACTATCAATATCCGTAGCAAGTATTTTGAAGTTTTTATTAAAATTACTTTCCAATAACACAATGGCAATACTATATGCCTCTTCACCTGTAGAACACCCAGCACTCCATATAGCAATATTTTTGTGCGATAGTTCCTGTTCAACAATCCTTTGTAAAATTGAAAAGTGTTCACGCTCCCTGAAAAACTCTGTTTTGTTTGTTGTAATACAATTAATAAGATTTTCTATTTCTTCATCATAGTTTTCACGCAGGTAATGACAGTATTCATCATAACTGCTAATTCCCATCTCCCGCATCCTTCTCAAAAGGCGGGATTGTACCAGCGCTTTCTTCATGTCCGAAAGCTTTATACCTGCTTCATCATAGATGATGTTTCGCAAGTAATCAAAGTCACGCTGATTTAATTGTTGATAGCTTATTATATTGTTCATATGTTATTCAAATATAATAACATTACCATATTGCACTTTATCGGAAAGAACCTTATCAATAAATTCTTTTTCCATAGTAATAAATTCTGATAATGCATCATTCTGTTTTACCAGATATTTATGCACCTTCCCTGTTTTGCAAAAATAATATAATTTCCTTCTATAGTTACCACCTACATCAATTGCTTCAAGCAGCATATTTTCATTTTTACAATAGTCTTTAATAAAATCGGTTGTATACTCAAGATTAAACGTTTTACCAATGCCGCCAAAAACTTTAACCACAAAGGTTTTTCTATCAGCGCCTAATTTTACCATTTCTCCTATAATATGTTCCATAAAATTAATATTATATTGAAATATCTCATTTTTTTTCATCTGCGAATTAGATAAAACAGGCAATAAGCAATGACCCATTGCACCAAGTTTTTTTAAGGGATCATATAAACAAACAACAAAACAACTCCCAACAATAGTGGAAAGTATTGAATCTGATGATGCATAATATTCACCCGGCAACAAAATATTTACTTCTTTGTTTATAGTTGCATCAGTAGTTCGGATCAT
>JAKPOE010000360.1 GCA_029548025.1 Spirochaetota bacterium | reverse complement strand
AAAAGAAATAAGTGTTAAAAAAGCATTATCAATAGAACCCAATTGCAATCCAAACATACTGTCTGCTATTTGGGTACCTGACGGTACAATTGATCCATTTCGTTTAACGTCGGCAAATATTCTTGATTCCATTGAACGAGGGTCAAAAGTTTGTACTCATACTGAAGTTGAACGCATCATGCTGAAGCAAAATCAGGTTATTGGTGTTCAGTGTTATGATAAAACAGCCGGTGAGTATCTGGAGATATATGCTCCAATTATTGTTAATGCCTCGGGGGTATGGGGACAGCATATTTGCAAAACAGCCGGCATTGAGCTTAAGATGTTTCCTTCTAAGGGTTCAATGGTTATTATTGACTATCGCATAAATAATGTTGTAGTTAATCGATGTCGTGTCCCTTCTGATGGCGATATCATTGTACCTGGCGATACCGTATCGCTTATTGGAACCACTTCAAGAAAGATTCCCTACGACACAATTGATGAGCTTGTTGTTGATGATGATGAGATTGATGTTTTGCTGTCCGATGGCGAGAAGCTTATCCCCAATGTTTCCAGGGCAAGGGTGCTGAGAGCCTATTGTGGTGTGCGGCCGCTCATTGCAGTGTCAGGCGAGATGGATGGGAGGGATATAAGCCGTGGCGTAGTGTTAATTGATCATAAAGAGCGCGATAATGTGCAGGGGCTTATTACCATAGCTGGTGGAAAGCTTATGACATACAGGCTTATGGCTGAAATGACAACTGATCTGATTGCAAAAAAATTAGGCAATAGTAAGCGATGCCTTACCCATAAGATACCGCTTCCTGGCTCTGAAAAAAGGGTAGGGTATACTAAAAAGATAAAATACTTTTCGGGTATTCCTAACTCTGTTGTTGGGTCTACTCATTACCGTCATGGTGAGCGCGTTCACAATATATTGAGTTTAAAAAAACGCAATTATGGTTTACTATGTGAATGTGAGATGGTTACCCTTGGCGAGGTTGAGTATGCTATAAAAAACCTCAAGGTGAATGATATTGTAGATTTGAGGCGAAGAACTCGCATTGGCATGGGTCCCTGTCAGGGTGAGCTATGTGCATACCGCGCCGCAGGTCTTTTTACCGAGTTTGGAGACTTTACACCTGACGAATCAACAAAACTTTTACGTGATTTTCTTGAGGAAAGGTTTAAGGGAGTAAAACCGGTACTGTGGGGCGATGGGCTCAGAGAATTTGAATTTACCTACTGGATTTATCAGGGACTATTTGGATTAGGACTTGTTGAGGATAATAATACATGAGATATGATTGTATCATTATTGGCGCTGGTGTAGCAGGATTAACTGCAGGTATCAGAT